>DASWIR010000023.1:0-5320 GCA_036397575.1 Alteraurantiacibacter sp.
AGGTCGCCCGAAAGCCGCTCTCCCTTCTGCATGTCGGCCCGGGCGCCGGCGAGCGCTTCCTCCTCGCCTTCATGCGGCTCGATGGCAGTGAGTTCGGCGAGATGCGCCAGCAGCAATTCCTGATCGGCCTTGGCCCGGGCGATACCGGCTCGCGCCTCCTCCAGCGCAGCGCCCGCCTTGCGCCACTCGCTCCAGGCGGCGGCAACGTCTTCCACCTTCGCGCCGGCATAGCGGTCAAGCAGCGCCCTGTGCCCACGCGGATTCACCAGCCCGCGATCGTCGTGCTGGCCGTGCAGCTCCACCAGCGATGTAGCCATCTCGCGCAGCAGCGCCGCGCCCACCGGCTGGTCGTTGACGAAGGCCTTGCTACCGCCATCGGCCTTCATCGAACGGCGCAGGATCAAGGTCTCGCCCGCTTCGATCTCGACATCGGCCTCGTCCAGCGCGCTCCGTACACCCTCCGGCAAAGCGGCGAATTCGAATGTGGCGGTGACGCTGGCCCGGTCCTCGCCTGCGCGCAGCAGGTTGGCCTCGGCGCGATTGCCCAGCACCAGCCCCAGCGCATCGAGCAGGATCGACTTGCCCGCTCCGGTCTCGCCGGTGAGCACGCCGAGCCCCCCGCGAAACTCGAGGTCCAGCGCTTCGATCAGCACGATATTGCGGATGGAAAGCCGGGTCAGCATGGGCCCGGCAAGCTAGCGCAGGCGCCGCCCCGCGTCACGCGTCCGTGATTGCTTTTGGACAGCCGCGACAGCGGTTGGCAAGCCTGTCAGCCGCCCAGCTGCGGGGCATGCTCGCCGATCAGCTCGTAAGCCTTCTCGTACCATTCGTTCCCGGGATAATTGGCGCCGAGTACGGCGGCATATTTCTTTGCTTCCTCCGGGACACCGAGCGCCAGGCTCGACTCTGCCAGACGATAGAGCGCCTCGGGCGCATGGCTGGTGGTCTCGAAATTCTCGACTACGTTCTGGAAACGGACCTGCGCGGCGATCCACTTGCCCGTCCGCTGGTAGAAGCGGCCGATCTCCATCTCCTTGCCGGCGAGATGGTCGTTGACGAGGTCGATCTTGAGCCGCGCATCGGCGGCATATTCGGTGCGTGGATAGCGCCGCTCGACCTCGCGCAGCGCCGAGAGCGCATTCTGCGTCAGGCTCTGGTCGCGCTCGACATCACTGATCTGCTCGTAATAGGACAGGGCTATCAGATAATAGGCGTAAGGCGCATCCTTGTTGCCCGGATGGACGGCCAGGAAACGGCGCGAAGCCTCGACCGACTTGTTGTAATCGCGCGCTGCATACCAGGAAAACGCGCTCATCAGCTGGGCGCGGCGGGCCCAGGGCGAATAGGGATGCTGGCGTTCCACTTCGTCGAACAGCGCGGCGGCCATTTTCGTGTCGCCGCGATCGAGCCGCATTTTCGCCGTGTAGTAGAGTGATTCCACGTCGCGCGCGACATAGGCGGTGTCGGCCGGCCCGCCTCCGCCGCCGCAGGCAGCAGTCAGCATGGCTGCGCCGGAAATGACGGCGATCTGGGCGGTGCGGGCGAAGTTCAGCTTCCTCATAAAGGATGCCTATAGCCAGCGCTGCCGTGAACGCCAAGTGAAGTTGGCTCGGATTTGCCCCGCTGCGGCGCGCCGGTAAAGTGCCAGCGCCGCTCTGGCCAGTCCCGCGCGCGAAAAGACTGGTAGCAGGGGGTGGGAGGAATGATGGCCACATTACCCAAATACATTGCCTTGCTCGCGCTCGCGGCGCTGCTGACGGGCTGCGCGACTAGTGACAAGGCGAGCAACGAAACACCGCTCGCCATCTATGGCAACAAGCAGACTTTCGAGATCGCGCCTGTCTTGCTTGCTTCGCAAGAATACTACCTTGGCGAATCCACCGTTCGCATGGGATCGATCGCCAATCTGGTCGGCGAACCGCCCGTTCCCGGATTCGGCGAGGAAGGCGAGGCGGACCTTGCAACCAATGCCGAAACGCAGGCGCTGCGCTATTCGGTGCGGCACCCGAACCTCAGGATCGTGATGACCGTGACTGAGGGTCTCTACCGCATCGTCGCGCGCCGCTCGGCGGGCATCGAGAGCGTGGCCGACCTCAAGGGCAAGCGCATCGCCACCATTGCCCAGACCAGCTCCGGATATTTCCTGCGGCTTATGCTGGAGAAGGAAGGCATCGCCTTCGAGGAGATCGAGGATGTGCCGATCGTGCCGCTTTCCGGCATGACCGAGGCCCTGGCCAGGCGCGAAGTCGATGCGGTGGTAATTTGGGAGCCGGAGAGCGAGAATGCCGCACAGGTGCTTGGCGACGATCTGATCGTGTTCGATGGCCATGGCATCTATCGCGAGCTCTTCAATCTGAATTCGACAGCGGAAAAGCTCGCCGACCCCGCAACACGCACCAGGATCGTCCGTTTTATCCGTGCGATCCTCGACGCCTCGGCCGAGATTCGCCGTGATCCGATGCGCGCGCAGGCGCTCGTGACGGAGGCCGGCGGCTTCGACCGGCAGGATGTGGAGGATAGCTGGGAGCATCACGGCTGGCTCGCTGCCGTGCCGGACGACCTGCTGGACGTGCTGGTAAAGCAGGAACAATGGCTCGCCGCGCGCGACAATCGCATTGCCCGGACCCGCGAGGAACTCAGCCGGCTGATCGATACGAGCACTTATGAGGAAGCATTGGCGCTCGAGAGCGACCAAGCCGTGTTGACAAAAGGGATTTCCAAAGGGGCCGGGTTCTGATTCAAGACTGCTTTTTTAGCCTGTTCTCGATCCTACCGGTGTCGGGTCCACCTCGGTAAAATGCGGGCCTTGCTTGGCTTCGATTGCTACAGCGAAGCGTGGGTTATCCCGGGCGCCATCTTTCGGCGAAGGCCCTAACCGGCATTGCAGCAGGTACAGCTTGCAATAACTTCGCTGCATCTTGAGGCTACGGGCGGAAATGACACTCACCTCCGCCCGCCTCTCCCGCATTACACCAGTTCGGCCAGGGACGCGGCATCGAACCCCTTCAAATTCTCGTGATTGCCTTGTTCCACCTTCGCCACCCACTGCGGATCGCTCAGCAGTACCCGGCCTACGGCGATCAGGTCGAACTCGTCCCGCTCCATGCGCTCGACGAGGCGATCCAGGCTGGCTGAAGTCGATCCCTTGCCAGCGAATGCGCTGTTCACAACATCGTTGTCGAGGCCTACCGATCCGACCCCGATCGTCGCCGCGCCGGTGACCTTCTTGGCCCAGCCTGCACCGTTGAGACCATCCTCACCGTCGATCTCCGGAAACTCCGGCTCCCAGAAGCGGCGCTGCGACACGTGCAGGACATCGACGCCTGCCTCGACCAGCGGCCTCAGCCAGTTCTCCATCTCCGCAGGCGAGGCGGCGAGGCGGACGCTGAGATCCTGCTGCTTCCACTGACTGACACGCATGATGATCGGGAAATCGGGACCCACCGCTTCGCGCACTGCGCCGACGATTTCCACCGCGAAGCGCGAGCGGTCCTTGATCGTGAAGCCGCCATAGCGGTCGGTGCGCAGATTGGTACCCGCCCAGAAGAACTGATCGATGAGATATCCATGTGCGCCGTGGATCTCGACCGTGTCAAACCCGAGCCGCTTGGCGTCCGCTGCCGCCTTGGCAAAGGCCGCGACCGTATCGGCAATGTCTTCCTCGCTCATGGCGACGCCGCGTGGATCGCCCGGGGAATCGAAACCGGACGGGCTCTCCACTGGCGCATCGGGCTCCCAGCCATTAACGTAGCGGGCTGCTCCGGTGTGCCAGATTTGCGGTCCCATGCTACCGCCCGCATCGTGGACCGCATTGATCACATTCTTCCATCCCGCCAGCGCCTGGTCACCGTGAAAGAAAGGAATTGCGGCATCGTTGCGCGATGCCGGACGGTCGATCACCGTACCTTCGGACAGGATCAGCCCGACATTGCCTTCCGCGCGCCGGCGATAATAGGCGGCGCTGGCCGGCCCCGGAATGCCTTCAGGAGAAAAAAGCCGCGTCATCGGCGCCATGACGATGCGGTTCTTTAGTTCGAGCGACCGGACGGAGAAAGGACGGAACAAGCTGCTGGTATCAGGATGAGGCATGACAGGGTCTCCATTTCATACTATGAAGCGCCTAAGTATATCTCGTAGACCTAGCGTCAATTAGGCACCTCAAGTCGCCTTGGTATATTGAAGGAAACCAGCATGCTTGAACTTGAGCCCCTCTGCTTCTCGTCGGAATGCCCAAGCCGGGCGCTGTTCGATCAGATTGCTGACAAATGGTCGATGATGGTGCTGGCTGTGCTTGACGACGGACCGCAGCGGTTCAACGCCATCCGTCGCCGGCTGCAGGGCGTCAGCCAGAAGGCGCTTACCCAGTGCCTTCGCCGGTTGGAACGCAACGGCTTGATCTCGCGAGAGGTCATCTCGCTTTCGCCGGTCGCGGTGCAATATCAGATCACGCCGCTGGGTCGCACATTGCAGCAGCCGTTCCGGGCGCTGCATGAATGGACGCTCGAAAGGCTGCCAGAAGTCGATGCAGCACGGCACGTGTTCGATGCCACGAACGGCAAAATGACACCGCAGGAAGGAGCAGTTGCCAGAACGTCCACATAACTCCGCAGACAGGTACAATCTCGCTGGGCGATGAAGGTAGGGCTGGCGTGGTATCACCACGCCTGCCGACGCTACATCGGGTGCCAACAATCGACACGAGTCTGACATACATGATCGTGGGGCTGGATCAGCCTGCCCCGCGGCACCCTCTCGTTCGAGAGCTTCCTGGCTCGGACAGTGCAGGTTGAGAAATGGACCCTGGAACGAGTTCAGCGTGACGGTTGTTTTATGATACGAACTTCAAATTCAGGTCACAAGGGTCAGGCACCGATATAGATCACCGACCCCTCGACCTTTGTCGCCGCAAACAACTTCTCCGCAAATCCATGGGGAAAGCGCACGCAGCCATGCGAGGCGGGATAGCCCGGCAGATGCCCGCCATGAAGGGCAATGCCCCATTTATCGATTCGCTGCATGAAGGGCATCGGCGCATTGTCGTATTTGCGGGAGAAGTATTTGCGCCGCTTCTCCAACACCGGGAATATCCCTGTGGGAGTCGGCGTTTCCGCCTTGCCGCTCGAAATGGTCGACACGGCAACAAGTTCGCCCCCGCTATAGGCGTAGGCCATCTGGTCTTCGAGACCGATCACCACCCGGTCGATCGGATTGCTCTCATAGCCTTCGCGCCACAGAAACGCGCCATTGTCGAGCTGCTTCTTGCGAAACACTTTGCGCATATGCTTTCGCGCCTGCTCTGCCAGCTCGGCGGCCTCGGTCT
>DASWIR010000024.1:0-2519 GCA_036397575.1 Alteraurantiacibacter sp.
CAGCTGGATCGGAGGCGGTGGAGTCATTTGCGCGGCCTCACTCGGATGCGCGCCAGTCGCCCGACTTGCCGCCGGTCTTTTCGAGCAGGCGGACCTCCTCGATCACCATGGCCTTGTCGAGCGCCTTGGCCATGTCGTAGATCGTAAGAAGCGCAACACAAGCTGCTGTCATCGCTTCCATTTCTACGCCGGTTCGGCCGGTCAGGCTGGCGCGCGCAGTGGCGCGGATCGCATTATCCTCGAAGGCGAAATCGACGCTGACGGCATCGAGTGCCAGCGGATGGCACAGCGGAATCAGTTCGCCGGTCTTCTTGGCGGCCATGATCCCGGCGATCCGCGCCGCCGCAAGCACGTCGCCCTTGGGGCCGCTGCCTTCGCGCACGGCGGCGAGCGCTTCACCCGACATGCGGATGCGCCCGGTGGCGGTGGCCGAGCGGGCGGTTTCCGCCTTGCCGCCGACATCGACCATTCGCGCGGCGCCCTTGTCGTCGAGATGGGTGAGGCGGCTCATTCAGCGTTCCGATTCCGGCAAGTGTTGACACATCTGACACGCTCCTCGCGCCGGGATTGCAGGGTGTTGACACATGCCACACGCTCCTGGCCTAGAAAAGCCGCCCGCCATCGGGGACAGGCGTGGTCGGCGAGAACAGCACCACCTTGCCGTCCGCGTCCGGGAAGCCCAGTGTCAACACTTCGGACATCATCGGCCCGATCTGCCGTGGCGGGAAATTGACCACTGCAGCGATTTGCATCCCGGGCAACTCCTCGAGCGCATAATGCTCGGTGATCTGCGCGGAGGAGCGCTTGGGGCCGATGGCCGGGCCGAAGTCGATCGTGAGCTTGAAGGCGGGTTTGCGCGCCTGGGGGAAGGGCTCGGCCGCGACGATGGTGCCTACGCGGATATCGACGGCGAGGAAATCGTCGAAGGAGATTTCGGAAGCGGCCGGCTCGGCGGGATCGTGGCTCATATGCATGATAGCCGCCCCTGCGACCGTTCCTGCTTCGCCGAATCGGTGCCCCGTTGGCGAGGCCGGGCGCTCCAGGCGAAGTTGACACGTTGACACAGTCCAGGGGGCAAAGCCCGGCCCCCGGATATCGGGATGGAAAGGGCGGAATTCCGCGAGAAAGAGAGCGCGATCATGCCCCCCTCATGGCAGAACGGGAGTGTGTAGGACAGACCCCGCGGCCCGGTTATGGATACCTGTTCAGATTCGTCATCCCCGCGAAAGCGGGGACCCAGCCGGCCCTGTTTTAGTGCCTTCCCGTTTGTGAGTCCCTGCGAAGGCAGGGACCTCGTACCATAGTCGTGGCACTTGCGGCGCAAGGCCCCAGCCTGCGCTGGGGCGCACACCCTGGTGCGAGGGAATGGACGAGGAGAAAGCTCAGCGCTTGCGCGTTACGCTCCAGATCGCCTGGCCGATGCCCAGCAGGGCCAGGATCGCGCCGTAGACCGCCCATTTCGGATCGCCGGCCATGAAGCTGTCGAGGAAGGCGACGTTGAGACCCTGGAGGATCCACACGCCGCCGAGGCAGATCATCAGCAAGCCGAGGAGAGTGCTGACACCCTGCATTACGATGTTGAAAAGCTTGCCCATGAATGCCCTCCGTCGCACCGGAATGCCTGACTGACAACCGGGAGCGCCCAAGCTACCCGAGGTGCGGCCCGCCAACAAGTGGCGCTAGACGGGGTGGCAATTAGAGGGGGTGGTGGTCGTGGCGGTCATTTCCATTTTCGTCATGCTGAACTCGTTTCAGCATCCATCGTGCCTTCCAGCTTGGACAGTGCAGGTGGAGAAATGGATCCTGAAACAAGTTCAGGATGACGGAGGGGAGAGGTCAGCGGCGTGGCTCAGCCGGCGAGGAGGGCGCGGGTTGCCGCTTCGACGTCCTCCTGGCGCATCAGGCTTTCGCCCACCAGGAAGCAGCGCACACCGGCACCTGCGAGGCGCGTCACATCGGCGTGGCTGTTGATCCCGCTTTCGCCCACCAGCAGCGTGCCCTCCGGCGCCAGCGGGACGAGGCGCTCGGTGGTGGCGAGATCGGTGCGGAAGGTCTTGAGATCGCGGTTGTTGATCCCGATCAGGCGCGACTGGAGCCGCGCGGCGCGCTCCATCTCGGCTTCGTCGTGGACCTCGACCAGGACATCCATCCCGCGTTCCAGTGCGGCCGTCTCGATCTCAGCCATTTGCGCATCATCCAGCGCGGCGACGATGATGAGGATCGCATCGGCCCCGATGGCTCGGGACTCCGCCACCTGCCAGGGATCGACCATGAAATCCTTGCGCAGCACCGGCAGTGTGCAGGCTGCACGGGCGTCCATCAGGTAATCCTCATGCCCCTGGAAATATGGGGCATCGGTCAGCACCGAGAGGCAGGCTGCGCCGCCGCGCTCATAGGCGATGGCATGTTCTGCAGGTCGGAAATCTTTCCTTATCAATCCTTTGGAAGGCGAAGCTTTCTTGATTTCTGCGATGAGGCCAAAGCCGCTTTGCGCCTTTGCCGCCAGTGCGGCACGAAAG
>DASWIR010000025.1:0-7439 GCA_036397575.1 Alteraurantiacibacter sp.
CCAGTGCTCGGCGAGTTCGTCGACCAGTCCGGCCACCTTATCTCCCAAGAGTTCGCCGGGAGCCACTTCCTCCACCAGCAGCCGATCCATGGTTTCGCCGGCCTGCCGGGCGAGCCGCAGCAGCGAAGCTCCCCTGGGCGCTTTTTCTCCCCGCTCCTCACGGATCATCTGGGCGAGGCGGAACATGCGCCGCGTTGGATCGGCTGCAGGCGGGATTGCACTATCCGTGCCCATCGGATCGAGCAGCGGGCCGAGCGTCTCGTCGAGGTCGAGATCGCCGACCGCCACCATGCGCGGCAGCAGCAGGCCCGGAACGCCCTCCTTGCCGGCCAGCCGGACAAAGGCCTCGCTCATGGTCCGCATCGCGCGGCTCGAAGGCAGCAGCAATGTCAGGCGGGCGAGGCCGAACTCGTCGTCGCGATATCGCGGCAGCAGCCCGGCGGCGAGGGCATCGGCAAAGCCGCGATGCGCGGCAATCGAATAGACTTTCGGAGTCTTGCGCTCAGCCACGCTTTATCGCGGACTCGGTCGGCGCGATGGCCGACGGGTCGCCCACTTCGAACCAGTCTCCGGTGAAGGCAATTCCATAGAGCCTGCCCTCCTCGATCGCCCGGCTCCACAGCACATTGGTCGAGAACGGTCCTTCCGGCGCACCGCGCAGCAGCCGGTGCGAGACGATCTGGATTCCGCTGAAGATAAAGGGCGCGATCCGCCCCGACTTGCGCCGCGAAATCCGCCCCGAGCCGTCCATCGAGAAATCGCCCTTGCCGCGATAATTATGCGCGCCCCTGTGCGGCACCAGCAGCAGCAGCGCGTCCATCCGATCCGCATCCCAGACCTGGCTCAGGTCCTGAAACACGTCCTTCGGTCCGTCGAGCCAGAGATTGTCCGAGTTGAGGCAGAAGAACGGATCGGGGAGCAATCCGGCCGCATGCGCCTTTACCAGCCCGCCGCCCGTCTCCATGAGCAACTCGCGCTCGTCCGAAATGGCGATCTGCGGCTGCTTGCGCTCCTTGACATGGGCGTCGAGGGCGTCGGCAAGGTAGTGCACATTTACCACCGCGTTCCCGACCCCGGCCTCGGCCAGCTTGTCCAGAGCATGGTCGATCAGCGGCCTGCCCGCCACGCGCACCAGGGGCTTGGGCTGGCTGGCCGTCAGCGGCCGCATGCGCTTGCCCAGCCCCGCGGCGAGGATCATCGCCGTATCCGATGCGAGCGCAGTCACCCGATCTTTCCGCCCAGCCTGCCGCGCACATCACTCGGGATATTCGCATCGAACCATGCCGCGACCGGCGCCAGCGCCGGATGGGCGAGGTCGCGCTCCATCGCCTCCCACACACGCGGGATCATCGAGAGGTAGTGCGGCTTCCCGTCGCGCTTCCAAAGGCGCGTAAAAATGCCGACAATCTTGGCGTTGCGCTGCGCTCCGAGCCGCGCATAGTCGGCGAGGAAATGCTCATCCGCATCGACTTGCGACAGATAATGTTCGAGCATCGCCTGTTCGAGCTGCGGCGCGACATCGCGGCGCGCATCCTGAAGGAGCGAGACGAGATCGTAGGCCGTATGGCCGACCAGCGCATCCTGGAAATCGATCAGCCCCTGCTCGCCGCCCGGCAGGAGCATTATATTTTCGGCATGGTAGTCGCGCAGCACGGTGACGCCGGGCCGCTGGCGCGGGATCATCCCAGCGAGCACCTCATCCCATGCCGCGGCATAGGCTGCAGCATCGGCGTCGATCCCCGCCGCCGGGCACCACCATTCGGTGAACAGGCCCGCCTCACGCTGATAGACGTCCATGTCATATGCCGCGAAAGGCCCCGCGGGCGAGCGGTGCAGCGCCACCAGCGCGTCGATCGCGCGGGCATAGGTTTCGCGCTCGGCCTCGGGATGGGCATCCAGCCAGTCGCGCATCCGGTCGGCGCCGAAATCCTCGATCAGCACCAGCCCGCGCTGACGATCCTCGGCATAGATCTCGGGCGCGCGATGGCCATGATCGGCAAGCCAGCGCGCGACGTCCAGGAACGGCCCCGGATCCTCCTTCGGCGGCGGCGCATCCATCAGCATCGCCGTCTTGCCGTCCTCCGCCTCCTTGTCCCGAATGCGGAAATAACGGCGAAAGCTCGCATCACCCGGCAAGGGTTCGATAGCAACACCTCGCCGGCCTGCGCGCGCGAGGAACTCTTCGATACCGGCAGGCAAGGTCATGGCTCCCGCCCTAGCCAATCCACGCCCGCTTCGACAACGGCCTTGCGCCCTTCTTCCGCAAATTCGAGCGCAATCGAAAGGCAGGCCGGTTCGTGCGAAAAGCCGCCTGCCTTCTCCGGCCATTCGGCAACCAGCGCCGCGCCTTGCCGGTAATCGTCGAGACCGATCTCCTCCGCCTCTTCCACGCGCTCGAGCCGATAGAAATCGGCGTGCACCAGCGGCACCCTCACCGATGGCGAGTCGTAAGTCTCGACAATGGTGAAGCTGGGCGATGGGACTTCGCCCGAATATCCCAGAGCCGCGATAATCGCCCGGGCCAGAGTCGTCTTGCCGGTGCCGAGCGGACCGGACAGGGCTACGACATCTCCTGCGCGCAGCCGCTCCGCGATTCGCGCCCCGAGCGTCTCCATTGCCGCAAGGTCCGGCAGGTCGATGGTCACGGCAGCAGAATCGTAGCGGTGGTGCCCGTGCCTTTCTCGGACACGAGATCGAGCTTACCGCCATGCGCCTCGATCAGCTGGCGGGCGAGCGGCAGGCCGAGGCCGACGCGCTGCGGCGCAGGCTTGCCCTCTTCGGTAAGCTGGTAGCCGTCGAACGCGCGGGCGAGATCGGCCGGGCTCATGCCGGAGCCATTGTCGGAGATCACGATCCGCGCGCCCGATTTCAGGCGAGAAAGAGCGACCAGGATGCGTCCGCCCTTCGGCGTCGCCACGATCGCATTGTCGAGGATATTTCCGATCGCGCGTCCCAGCCGGCGCTTGTCGGCCTTCACCGTTCCGGCCGCGCGGTTTCCGCGCAGGTCGAGCGTGATCCCGGCACGGTCGATCGAGTCTTCGCGCTCGCGTACGAGCTGAGTAAGGAAGGGCAGCAATTCGAGGTCCTCGGTTGCTATCGGCAGCAGCCCGGCCTCGCTTTGCGTCAGATCGAGCAGGTTCTCGATCTGCGCGCGCAGCCGCTCGACCGAGGCGAGGATCGCACCGATATATTCCTGGCCCTGCTCGGTCAGGTCCCCGGCAACGCCGCTCTGCAGCAATTCCGCGAAGCCGCCGATCGAAGTCAACGGCGTACGGAATTCGTAGGACATATTTGCCAGGAAGCGGGTCTTGACCGCATCCGCCTCTTCCAGCGCCTGATTGCGGTCCCGCAGCGCATCCTCGGCTTTCTGCGAATCGGTTATGTCGAGAATGGTCAGCAGGCCGTTGCCATCGGGCAGCGGCACGCCCGCGAACTCGAAAGTGCGCCCATCGGTCAGGGCAATGCGCCCGCCGCGCTGTTTGCGGTCGAGCGTGGCCGAACGCACGACGTCGCCGATCGCCTTGCGCTGTGTCGGACGCACCAGCTGGGACGCGATCCGTTCGAGCAAATCCTCGATCCGGGGGTGTGCGTCGAGGAAATCGTCGGTCAGGCCCCAAATATGGGCGAAGCTGCGGTTCCACAGCTGCATGCGGCCATCGGGTGCGAAGACGGCAAGCGATTCGAACAGGCTGTCGAAAGTCGCGGTCCGCGTCCGCAGCAATGTGTCGCGCGTGGCCGCGAGCGCGAGCTGTTCGGTACGGTCTTCGGCGATGACCACCAGCCCGCCATCGGGCATTGGCTGGGCAACGACGCGCAGATGAGTGCCGTCGGGCAGCGGCCAATGCGCTTCGCGCGGCGCGCCGGCACTGAACCAGACCTGCAATTCTGCGCGCCAGGCCGGAAAATCGCGCACTTCCGGAACGCGCCCCGCATCGCGCGCCATGTCGAGAAACCGGTCGAAGCTCGGCAAGTCGATCTGGGCCGCGCCGGGCAGTTTGAAAATGCGGTGGAACGGCTGGTTTGCGAAGGTCATCTGCCGCTCGACATCGAATTGTGCCACGCCAACCGAGAGCTGGTCGAGCATGGAGCGCTGCGCCTCGCGGAAAGCGCGGAATGCGCGCGCCTGCTCCTCCATTTCCTCGATGTCGACCGCATAACCGGCAACGCCTTCCTCACCCAGCGGGAGGTCGGACACTCGCAAAGCACGCCGCTGGCCGGAAATGGTGGCCGATACGATCCGCTCGACCGGCGTGTCGCGCGTGCGCGCCTGATCGGCAATCTGAGCAGCGCTGAGCCCGTCGACCGGCTCGATCAACTCAACCTGATCGGCGACCACGACATCCGCATCTTCGCCGCCGACCGCTGCGACATAGGCGCTGTTGACAAGCCGCAGCCGCCCATCGGGCCCGCGAAACCACATCGGCAGCGGCGCGGCCTCGATCAGCCCGACCAGCGCGACGAAATCGCTGCGGGCCCGGGCAGTCTCTTCGCGCATGCGAGCAAGCTCGCTCTGGCTCTCGGAAAAATCGAACCACCAGACCATCGCGGCCCTGGCCGTGGCAACGGTTTCGTCCGCCAGATGCCCGCGCAAGGCAAAGCTGCGCTCCGAGCCCTGCGGCGTGACAATCATGCGGAAGGGCGCGGCGGTCTTTTGAGTGCGGCGCACCGCCTCCTGCAGCTCTTTCAATTGCTCAGGCTCGAGACCTTTCGCACCGTCGGTGAGTTCGCTGAGATAGCGCGGCTGGCGATCCAGCCCGAGCCATCCGGCAAGCCGCTCCGGCCCCTCCAGCCTGCCATCGCCGCCCACGATCAGCGGCAAGGCCGGCGATTCGTCGAGCATACGCGCCATGCGTCGGCCAGCCCGGCGCTGCGCCTTGCTGTTTCTGGCCAGGCCGAATGCATGGGCAAGGGCCCAGGCAGCCGCGCCGGTCCATGCTGCCAGCAGCAAGCCGATCGTTACCAGTCCGGTCGCGGACAATTCCATCCGCGTCAGCTATGCTGCGCAGGCGCGCGTTGCAACGCCTGCGCAGTCCGGACGCGATCAATAGCGGTAATGTTCCGGCTTGAACGGACCTTCCACCGGCACGCCGATATAGTCGGCCTGCTTCTTCGACAGCTTCGTGAGATGCACGCCGAGCTTGTCGAGATGCAGCGCGGCGACCTTCTCGTCGAGATGCTTGGGAAGAACGTAGACGTCGTTGTCGTACTCGCCCGACTTGGTGAACAGCTCGATCTGCGCCAACACCTGGTTGGTGAAGCTGCAGCTCATCACGAAGCTCGGATGCCCGGTGGCGCAGGCGAGGTTCACCAGCCGGCCCTTGGCCAGGACGATGATCTGCTTGCCGTCGGGGAAAGTGACGATGTCGGTCCCCGGCTTCAGTTCCTTCCAGTCGTAATTGTCGAGCGCCGAAATCTGGATCTCGGAATCGAAGTGACCGATATTGCACACGATGCTCATCGGCTTCATCGCCTTCATGTGCTCGGCGGTGATGACGTCCTCATTGCCTGTCGTGGTGACGAAGATGTCGGCGCGCCCGACCGCTTCTTCCATCGTCACCACCTCATAGCCTTCCATCGCCGCCTGCAATGCGCAGATCGGATCGATTTCGGTGACCAGTACGCGCGCGCCGCCGTTGCGCAGCGACTGAGCCGAGCCCTTGCCGACGTCGCCATAGCCGGCGACGCAGGCGACCTTGCCCGAGAGCATCACGTCGGTCGCGCGGCGGATCGCGTCGACCAGCGATTCGCGGCAGCCATAGAGGTTGTCGAACTTCGACTTGGTCACGCTGTCGTTCACATTGATCGCGGGGAACGGCAGCTTACCCTGCTTGGCGAGGTGATAGAGCCGGTGGACGCCAGTGGTGGTCTCTTCCGACACGCCCTGGATATTCTTGACCGTCTGCGTCAGGTAGCCCGGCTTGCGCTTGAGGAATTCCTTCAGCGCGCGCTGCATCTCGATTTCCTCGACATTGCTCGGCGCCGGCATTTCCTCGCCCGCTTCGATGCGTGCGCCCCACAGCGCGAACATCGTGGCATCGCCACCGTCGTCGAGGATCATGTTGCAGGTCTCGTCCTCGCCCCAGTCGAAGATGCGGCCGACATAGTCCCAATACTCAGCCAGGCCTTCGCCCTTGATCGCGAAGACCGGGATGTCCTGCGCTGCGATCGCGGCAGCGGCATGATCCTGCGTCGAGAAAATGTTGCAAGTCGCCCAGCGCACTTCGGCGCCCAGTGCGATCAATGTTTCGATCAGGACCGCTGTCTGGATCGTCATGTGCAGCGAACCGGTGATCCGCGCGCCCTTCAGGGGCTGCGCTGCGCCGTATTCCTCGCGGGTCGCCATCAGGCCCGGCATTTCGGTTTCTGCGATGGCGATTTCGTCGCGTCCGTATTCGGCAAGTGCGATGTCTTTTACGATGTAGTCGCGTTCGGCGGCTGCAGTGGCCACTGGCAATTCTCCTGGTTGCTTCTTTCGCCGCACGCAAAAAGGGCGGCACCTGACAAGGCGCCGCCCTTAGCTGTTCCGAAGACCGAACGCAAAGTGCGAAGGATTTTCGCTGCGCCATGCCTCGCTTGGGTTGCTGCCGCCCGTCGCTTCATTGGAGCCGATGCGACGGGCGGCGCGCCGGCGCAGAGCCGGGATGCATCCGCCTGTATCCAGGTGCGACCGAGGTCATGGCGAGATGCGTTCCGCGCCGGTCGGACGATCTTAAGGGCGCGGCATTTACCCGGTCTTCAACATCGATGGTAAAGCGGATTTAACCATGATCGGTCCGGAGGATTTCACCATCCCGCCGCATCCCCGGTTGCCGCGCGGCCAGGCGGTCCCTATCTCCCCGCCAGGACAGGGAAGAAAGGAAGCCCAGACATGACGATTTCCGTGGGAGATAAACTGCCCGATGTGAAACTGGTGAAAGCGACCGCGGATGGACCGGAGGCGGTGCAGAGCGGCGATTACTTCGCCGGCAAGAAAGTTGCGCTGTTCTCCGTACCCGGCGCTTTTACGCCGACCTGTTCCGCCAAGCACTTGCCCGGCTTTGTCGACAAGGCAGCCGAACTGAAAGCCAGGGGCGTCGACGAAATCGCCTGCACCGCGGTCAACGACGCCTTCGTATTGGGCGCCTGGAACAAGGATTCGGGCTCGTCGGACATTACCATGCTGGCCGACGGCAATGGCGACTTCGCCGAGGCGGTAGGCCTGACCATGGACGGATCGGGATTCGGCATGGGCAAGCGCGGCCAGCGCTTTTCCATGGTCGTGAATGACGGCGTGGTCGAACAGATCAATGTCGAAGCGCCGGGCGATTTCCGTGTCTCGAGCGCGGAGCATATGCTGGGGCAACTCTGACACTTCAAGGCTATAAACCTATGCGCCAGGCCCGCCTCGATGGCGGGCCTTTTGCTAGTAGCCCATCAGCTTGAGCACTTCCTCGCGGCTG
>DASWIR010000026.1:0-1714 GCA_036397575.1 Alteraurantiacibacter sp.
GCGTGGATTTACCGAGGGATTCGTCCTGGTCGACCAGCTTGATGTAGAGATTGAGGCCGGATTTCCAGAGATCCTCGTCGGCCCGGGCCGGCCCCGGCAGCATGGCCAGAGCAAGCAGAAGCGGCATCCCGCAGTTGCGGATTTTCGTCGTGAGCGTCATTGCCTTCCAGTGTGTCAGACCTGCAAACCGGTCCATTGGTTTCCCGTGCTGCCGCGCGGATTCTGCGCGAATCGCAGCCCGGCTGGCAAATCCCGCCCAACCAAGCCGCCAATCGCGGCGCCGAAAAAAGAAAAGGCGCAACGAGTGCGCCTTTTCGAGTCGGTTACAGCTTTATGTAATTGTTATCGAGTCCCGGGAATCCTCTTACCAGAGCATGAATCCGCCGATGGAGAAGTTGTCCGCCTCGTCAACGCCGAAGAAGTCGGACTCGTGGTGGTTGTACTCGGCCATGACCTTCAGCCAGGAGTTGATGTCATGGTAGACGCCGACCGTCCACAGTGAACTGTCGACCTGAGGCGCGCCCGCGGAATTGTCATCCTGGAGCGAACGTCCGTAGCTCAGGCCCACCTTGGTCTCGCCATTGAAGGTGTAGCTGCCCTGGATGTAATAACCGTCGTTGTCCGCCTCGTCGCAGTCCTGGATCGCAGCGGTCTGAACGCAGCTGAATCCATCGCCACCGCCGAGGTTGAACAACACCGCGCCAAGCGCCTCGCCGCTGTAGTAGCTGCCCACGACGTTGAAGCCGCCGAATTTGATGTCAGCGCCGATGTTCCAGCCGAACGAATCGATATCGCCCGAGGCTCCTGGAATTGCGGCAACTGCCGGCGTCGCAACGACCAATCCGGTCGTCTGGTCGATCGCGAAGCCAGCAGGCACGGCTGCGATCCCCGGAAGGGCGACTTCCATTTCCTGCCACAGCAGGCCCAGCCAGATATTGAAGCTGCCGTTCTCGAAGGCATGGGTATAGGTGCCTTCCATCTGGAATTGCGGCGTATCCGTCTCAGCGATGTTCGCACCGAGTGGTTCCTGCGGATCGAAGATGCCCAGTTCCAGGTTGAAGCCGTTAATGTCCGGGGTCTTGTAGGCAAAGCGCGTGCGGAAGTCGGGATACACGTAGCCGAAGCCGATGCGACCCAGGCCCGTGCCGCCGCCGTCCGGTCCGGCCAGCGCGCCCATGCCGAACAGGGTCATGTCCTTCAGGATCGCCTGGCGCTGGAACAGGGCCAGGGTGCGGCCGGCGCTGATCGTGCCGAAATCGCCGCTGACATTGAAGAACACTTCGCGCATGTCGATCGGATCGCCTGTGCCGAACGTACCGCCCTTGTTGAGACGGCCGTTCTTGTTGGACGAGGAGTCCGGCGCGAAGGTGATCTGGGCGGTGCCCTTCAGGCCGCCGATTTCCGGACTCTTGGCCGTCAGGGTATGAAACGCCGGGAGCAGACCTTCGTTAAGATGCGAGCTGTCTTCGCTCGTCCCGTCAGAGAATTCGAAGTCGGTCTGCGTATAGAAAAGGTTGACGAAGCCGCCGTAACTGACTTCCCAACCGTTGTCACCGCCCAGCACGATCGCCGCATTGGCCGGTGCGCAGAGCGCCGCGGTCAGTGTCGCCGTGCCCAGGGCGGCAGCAAACTTGGTTATTTTTGAATGACTCATCACTTCCTCCTAGCCAGTCAGGACTACGCCTGAATCTCGAGATAAGTTTCCGTCCCGTCA
>DASWIR010000027.1:0-1818 GCA_036397575.1 Alteraurantiacibacter sp.
CACAGCAGCGCTGGAGAGTCGGATGCCATCGAAATTGTGTTGTCCCGCTTGGACGCTGTGCGAGGCCTGAGCCGCGCGATTCAGGAGAAGGCAAATGGCAGCCGAGCTCAATCACACGATCGTCTGGTGCAAGGACAGGCAACGCTCCTCGCGCTTCCTTGCCGAAATGCTCGGGCTGCCAGCGCCGCGCACGTTCCTGCACTTCGAGATCGTCGATGCCGCGAACGGCGTCTCGCTCGATTTCATGGAGAAGGAGGGGCCGGTATCGCCGCAGCACTATGCATTCCTCGTCTCGAGCGACGAATTCGACGCCGGGATGGCGCGCATCAAGGACAAAGACCTGACCTTCTGGGCCGACCCGGCGCGTAGCCAACCGGGCGAGATCAACCGTCACTGGGGCGGCCGCGGCGTCTATTTCGAGGATCCCGATGGCCACCTGCTCGAAATGATCACCAAGCCGTACGGATCGGCGAGCGAACTATGACCGGCGACTTCCCCGCATGAGGTTCCCCAGCGAGAGCGCCGACTATCGGACGGGAGTGCGATCCGCCACTTCTGGGGCAGCGAGCTGGTCTTCGCGCCGGAGGAACCGGGCCAGGACCATCGCGGGATCGACTTCGCCGATTCGGTATGGGGCCTGCTCGACACCATCCCCGAAGGGCGCGGCGAGACCTTTTTTCCCAAGGTCGAATATTAGTGCTTTCCTACCGGCCCTTGATCTGCTTTTGTTCTGGCTCTGGAGCGGTTTGGAGGAGGCCCGAAAGGGTCCGGAAAATGCAGAAGGCCGGGGTGACAGAAGAATGACCGTCAGAACAATCCAAGATCATGATCTACAACGAGAAACAGGGTTGCAGACTTGGTTCGAAAAACCGCGATTCGCGTGTCAGCAAGGGTGACAGACAATGGCCAAATATACATTCTTCTTCAATCCGATGAGCCGGGCTCAAATTGCCCGCTGGGCGCTGCACGAGGCAGGCGCGGATTATGAACCGCTCTTCGTCGACTGGGCCAATAAGCCGCAGGCCCTGCTCGATGCGAATCCAATGGGGAAACTGCCCACCATCATCCATCATCACGGAGGTCACGACCATGTGGTGAGCGAGGCGGCGGCCGTATGCCACTACATTGCCGAGATGTCCGCGCCCGAGCTGCTGCCCCGCCCGGAGGAAAAGGCAGACTACTTCCGCTGGCTGTTCTTTGCGGCCGGACCTCTGGAACAGGCGGTCACCAACAAGGCCTTTGGCTGGAATCCAGACGAAAAGCAGGAAATGTCCGCCGGCTTCGGCAATTTCGAGAAGACCGTGGGAACGCTCGACTGGTGGTTCGCCTCGCATGACTATGTCTGCGGCGAGCGCTTCACAATGGCCGATGTCTATGTCGGTTCGGCAGTCAGCTGGGGGCTCGAATTCGGCACGATCCCGGAAAGCCCGAACCTCAAGAAATATGCCGACCGGTTGCAGTCGCGAGAGGCTTACCGGGCCGGCAAGGCGATCGACAACAAGTTCATCGCCGAAATGCAGGGCGAATAGGATCGACGCGGACCACTTTTGAAACTGCGGACTCCCTTTCGCCGCGGCTTTTCTGGCGGTTACAAAGCGGATAGAAGCGGGCATGACCAATCCGATCCACAAATGGTTCCTCGCGCATCCCGAGAGCGTGGAGGAAAGCTATTCCGAACATTTCGGCGTTGCATGGCGCTTTGGCGTGGCGATGCTGCGCGGCGGAATCGCCTGCCTCGTCCATGCCCTGGTCCCGGCGCTGTGCGAACGCACCGGGAGCGGAACCGTCAAGCAGCTCTATGGCGAGATGGTCGCTCGC
>DASWIR010000028.1:0-12028 GCA_036397575.1 Alteraurantiacibacter sp.
GAGATCAATTTCGTGCAGGTGAACGACTACGTCGAATCGGTGAACCAGTACACGGCCGGCAAGCTGGACGGCGTGACGGTCGCCAACATGGATGCACTCACCATTCCCGCCGCCGGCGGCAAGGATACCAGCGCGATCATCGTCGGCGACTATTCGAACGGGAATGACGGCATCCTGCTGAAAGGCGCAGACAGTCTTTCCTCGATCAAGGGCCGGCAGGTCTATCTGGTCGAGCTTTCCGTGTCCCATTACCTTCTCGCGCGCGCGCTCGAATCGGTCAATCTGACGATGACTGACTTGAAGACGGTGAATACCTCGGACGCGGACATTGCCGGCGCTTTCACCGCGCCCGACGTCACGGCGGCGGTCGCCTGGAATCCGCAGCTTTCGACGATGAAAGGCGCCCCCGGCGCCAAACTGGTTTTCAGCTCTGCCGACATTCCGGGCGAGATCCTCGATCTGCTGGTCGTTGATACCGCGACGCTCAAGGCCAATCCCGATCTCGGCAAGGCTCTGGCAGGCATCTGGTACGAGACGATGGCGCTGATGCAGCGCCAGGACGCCGAAGGAAAGGCGGCGCGGGCCGCCATGGCGAAACTCGCTGGTGCCACCCCTGACGAGTTCGAGGGCCAGTTGGCGACGACCTATCTCTACGCCGATCCGAAGGCGGCAGTGGCGGCCGCTTCGTCCCCCGACCTCATCACCACGATGACCCGCGTGCGCGATTTTAGCTTTGCCAACGGCCTCTTCGGCCAGGGCGCGAATTCCGCAGACGCCATCGGCATGTCTTTCCCAGGCAACAAGACGCTGGGTGATGCCACCAACATCACGCTGCGCTTCGACGAGAGCTTTATGCAGATGGCAGCCGATGGAGCGCTTTGAACCGGCACGGGTTCGCAGAAATCCGATCTCATGAGCTGGGTGAACCGTCGCATCCGGGGGGGCAACCGTATCCTCCTGGGCGCGATTCCAATCGTGCTGCTGGCGCTACTCTATCTCGTGATCGCGGCCGACCGCCATGCCGCCAATCCGAACGACAAGCTCCTGCCGATGCCGGCGGGGATGGCCAACGCGATGGCCGCGCTGCTGTTCGAGCCGGACCAGCTTTCCGGGCAGCTGCTGTTCTGGGCTGACACGGTTGCCAGCCTGGAGCGGCTCGGGATGGGCATCGGCATCTCCACCCTCTCCGCATTGCTGGTAGGCGTCGTGCTGGGCGCGCTCCCTCCAGTTCGGGCGACCTTCGGCCCCCTGGTGACGGGGATCGCCGTGATCCCTCCTATCGCACTGCTGCCGATATTGTTCATTGTCTTCGGCCTCGGGGAGACATCCAAAGTCGCGCTGATCGTGATCGGTATTGCGCCGTTCATGATCCGGGACGTTGCCGCTCACATCACCGCGCTGCCAAGGGAGCAGATCGTGAAGGCGCAAACGCTCGGCGCCAGCAGCTGGCAGTTGATGCTGCGGGTGGCGCTGCCCCAGGCAATGCCGCGCCTGATCCATGCGGTGCGCCTGTCGCTCGGGCCGGCGTGGGTGTTCCTGATCTCGGCCGAGGCGATCGCGTCCGATGTCGGCCTCGGCTACCGGATATTCCTCGTTCGCCGCTATCTCTCCATGGACATCATCCTGCCCTACGTGGCCTGGATCGCAGTGCTCGCCGTGGTGATGGATTTGCTTCTGACATGGTCCAGCCGCCGCCTGTTCCCCTGGGCGCACGGAACCGGCCATTGAGCGCGCTTCTGAGCCTTCGCGACGTTTGGGTCGAATATGGCGAAAAAATCGTTCTCGAAGCCGTGCAGCTCGACATCGCTGCCGGATCCTTCGTTTCAATTGTCGGGCCATCGGGTGCGGGAAAGAGCAGCTTTCTGCGCGTGATCCTCGGCCAGGAAGCGCCCACGCGCGGTTCGATCCTGCTGGACGGCATGCCGCTGACTCCTGAATGCGGGCCGGACCGCGGCGTCGTGTTCCAGCGCTATTCGGTATTCCCGCACATGTCCGTCCTGCGCAATACGCTGTTCGGCCTCGAATGCGCACAGGCGCCGCTCACTGCCCGGTTGTTCGGCGCAAGGCGGCGCGCCGCGATTGCCGAGGCGGAAGAGATGTTGGCGGCTGTCGGCCTGGATGACAGCCTGCATCTCTATCCGGCAGAAATGTCGGGCGGCATGCAACAACGCCTGGCAATCGCACAGGCGCTGATCAATCGGCCGAGAATCCTGCTGCTCGACGAACCATTCGGTGCGCTCGACCCCGGAATCAGGGCCGATATGCATGCGCTCACTACCCGGCTGTGGAGCGATTTTTCACTTACCGTCATAATGGTCACGCACGACATCAAAGAGGCATTTTCGCTCGGTACACGCGTGTTGGCGTTGGACAAGCGCCGCCACGACCCGCACGCCCCTCATCGTTTCGGCGCGACGGTGGTTTATGATCTGCCGCTCAACAAGCCCGGTCCGGCCTCAGGCTGAGTCGACCATGGTATTACGATTGACAACAATGATAATAATTGAGAGGACAGCAGGATGACTTCCGACCCCACCAGCCTCGCCAGGCTCAGCATGAGCCTCCCGGCGGAACTTTTCCGCCAATTGGATATCATGGTCGAGGAACGCGGCCTGCCGTCGCGCTCCCAGCTGATTGCCGAACTGATCCGTCACGCGCTGGCGGAGCACGAGGCGCTGACCCGTCCCGAGGACATGCTCGCGGGCACGGTCACGCTTGTCTATTGCGGCAACCGTGGGCGGGTGCGCCAGCAGCTCGCCGAAACCCAGGTCGATTATCTGAAGGAAGTGATCTCTTCCCAGCATGTCTTCCTCGAAGACGACCAGTCGCTCGAAGTGCTGCTGGTGCAGGGACCGGCGATTCGCCTCAAGGAGCTGTGCGATGCCTTGCGCGGCATCCGCGGGGTGCGTCAGTTGCAGCTTGTCACCACCACTGCCCTGCTCCCGCCGCTCCACGAGCTGGGCGAGGAAGGCGTGGTCCCGGTTAAAGATGCCGCGAAAAAAGATGTTGCCGCATGACGCAAGCGCTTGCCGATCCCATGGCGGCGCGCGACCATGCTCGCGCCATGGCCGGCACTGTCGTGGAAGCGATGCCGCAAGTGCCGCCGTTCGCCGGCGACCTTCCGGCGGATGTGGCCGTCGAAGATCTGCTGTGGGAAGAAGCGGTCGCTGCGGGCGGTTATGCGACCCGCATGCTCGCACGCGGTTCACGCCTGCGCCTGATCGACCTTGAGGGCGATGCCTGCGCGTCGCTGCTGATCTTCAATGCCGAAATGCCGAGCGAGCGACTCAACGTCGCGGACACGGTGAAGGTCCAGTGGAACGCCTATCTTGGCGCGGGCAAGCTGCTGCTGTCCGACATGGGGCGTGTGCTGATGAGCATCCTCGTCGACGAGGCCGGCACGCACGATGCCTTTTGCGGCACGTCCAACGCCGCGACCAACCAGGCGAAATACGGAGAAGGCCGCAACAGCGGCGCTTATCCCAATGGGCGCGACCGGCTGCTGCTCGGTTCTGCCAAGCAGGGCCTGCAGCGGCGGGACGTCCACCCTTGCGTAAACCTGTTCAAGGGCACCCGGATCGAGGCGGATGGGACCATCACTCCGCTCGTTGGGCCCTACGAGGCCGGGCGGGAAATGGTGCTGCGCGCCGAGATGAACGTGATCGTGGTGATCGCCAACTGCCCGCACGTGCTCGACCCGCGCGAGCAGTGGACCGTCACACCGCTCAGGGTCTCGGCCTGGCGGGGCGCAGTCACGCCCGAGAGCGACCCCATTCGCTCTGCCACACCGGAGGGTTTGCGCGCCTTCCTGAACGTCGAAGACTATTTCCGCCGCTAGGAAGGACGCCAAGACAGAAATGATCGCTGACCCGGATCTCGCAGGCCTTTCCGGCAACGTCGTTCACGACGAAATCGTTCCGGCGCGAGCGCCGTGGCTGCACCATGTCGCCGCCGGCCAGACGCTGCGGATCGTCGACCTCGAAGGCAACCAGGCGGTCGACTTCCTGCTCTATTCCGCCGCCGACGATGCCGAGCGCTACAGCGCGCAGGACACCGTCGCAGCGCAGGGCAATTTGTTCCTCCGCGCCGGCACCGTGCTGCGCTCGAACGAAGGACGTCCGATGATGACCATCGTCGGCACTTCGGTCGAATATCACGACACGATCGGCGGCGCATGTTCCTGCGAATCCAATACGCTTCGCTATGGCCATCACACCAAATCGCAGCATGCCTGCGTCGAGAACTTTCTCGAGGCGAACCTCCTCGAAGGCCGCGGCAAGCGCGACATGGTCCCCAACATCAACTTCTTCATGAACGTGCCGGTGGAGGAAGACGGCGCGCTGGGTATTGTCGACGGCATTTCCGCCCCCGGCCTCACGGTCGATCTGCGCGCGGAAATGGACGTGATCGTAGTCGTGTCCAACTGCCCCCAAATCAACAACCCCTGCAACGCCTTCAACCCTACGCCCGTTCGGATGATCGTCACCGCATGAGCTTCGATACAGTTCTGGTTGCGAACCGGGGGGCGATCGCCACCCGGATCATCCGCACGCTGCGCCGCATGGGCCTGCGCTCGGTCGCGGTCTATTCCGAGGCGGATGCCGGCTCGCTGCACGTATCGCAGGCGGACGTTGCGGTATGCATCGGCCCCGCCCCGGCGGCGGAAAGCTATCTCGATATCGCTGCGATCCTCAAGGCCGCGAAGGACACGGGCGCGGGCGCCATCCATCCGGGTTACGGCTTCCTGGCCGAGAATGCCGAGTTCGCGGAGGCTTGCGCCGCCGCCGGGATCACGTTCATCGGTCCGACGCCGGAGAACATCCGAACCTTTGGCATGAAACACAGCGCCCGGGCACTGGCGGACGAGCATGGCGTGCCGCTGGCGCCCGGAACCGGCCTGCTGACGGATGAGGAGGAAGCGGCGGATGCCGCGCGGGAAATCGGCTTCCCGGTCATCCTCAAGGCCACGGCCGGCGGCGGCGGCATCGGCATGCGCATCTGCGAGGACGAGGCGGCCGTGAGCCAGGGCTTCGCTGCGGTCGCACGGCTGGGCGAAGGCAATTTCGGCGATGCAGGCGTGTTCCTCGAACGCTATATCGACCGCGCTCGCCACATCGAGGTCCAGATATTCGGCGACGGTAAAGGCCGGATCATGCCTCTGGGCGAGCGCGACTGTTCGCTCCAGCGCCGCAATCAGAAGGTGGTGGAAGAAGCGCCTGCGCCGCTCCTGTCAGAGACCAAGCGTGCCGAACTGATCGACGCTGCTGTCCGCCTCGGCGAAGCGGCACGCTACCGCTCCGCCGGAACGGTCGAATTCCTGTTCGATGCGGATCGCCAGGAATTCTTCTTTCTGGAGATGAATACCCGCCTCCAGGTCGAACACGGCGTTACCGAGGAGGTGATGGGGATCGATCTCGTCGAATGGATGATCCGCGGCGCAGCCGACGATTTCTCATTCCTCGATGCCCCGCCGCCGACGCCCAGAGGCCATGCAGTGCAGGTCCGGCTTTACGCCGAGGATCCCGCTCTCGAATACCGTCCGACCTCGGGAACGTTGACCGCCGTGAGGTTCCCGCCGGACATTCGCGCCGAAACCTGGTGCATGGCGGGCAATACGATCAGCCCCTGGTACGACCCGATGCTTGCCAAGCTGATCGTTCACGCCCAGACCCGCGACGCGGCGATCGCGGGCATACAGTCTGCGCTCGACGAGAGCCGGATCGACGGAATCGAAACCAACCTGCGCTGGTTGCGCGAGGTCGTTCGGACACCGCCGTTCGTCAGCGGTAAGGTTTCGACGCGGCTGCTCGACACAATCGCCTACACGCCGAGAAGCATTCGGGTGATCGGCGGCGGCACCGCCGCCACCGTGCAGGACTGGCCGGGCCGGCAGGGTCTGTGGGCCATTGGCGTGCCGCCTTCGGGCCCGATGGACGATCATTCGTTCCGGATCGGCAACCGGCTGCTCGGCAACGACGAGGGCACGGCAGGGCTGGAGGTCACCGTCAGCGGCCCAACGCTGTTCTTCAGCGCGCCTGCGCGCCTGTGCCTGACTGGCGCCGACTTTGGTGCCAGGCTCGACGATGTGCCTGTCGAGCGCGGCACGCCCATCGATGTGGCCGCGGGCCAGACGCTCGCGCTTGGCCGAGTCATAGGCGGGGGCATGCGGGGCTACATCCTGGTCGCTGGCGGGCTCGACATCGCTCCCTACCTCGGCAGCTGCAGCACTTTCGAACTCGGCCAGTTCGGCGGGCACGCGGCACGGCGGCTGCTCGCGGGCGACACGCTGCACCTTACATCTGCGGAAGTGAGCACGCCCACCTTCTCGCTGCCGATGCCGGACTTTGGGGAAACCTGGTCGCTGCGCGTTCTCTACGGTCCCCACGGCGCGCCGGACTTTTTCACCGAGGACGACATTCGCGCGTTCCTGGCCGCCGAATGGCAGGTGCATTACAACAGTAACCGTACCGGCGTTCGCCTGATCGGGCCAAAACCCGAATGGGCGCGAAAGGATGGGGGCGAAGCGGGCCTTCATCCGTCCAACATCCACGACAATCCCTACGCCGTCGGTGCGGTCGACTTCACCGGCGACATGCCGATCATTCTCGGTCCCGACGGCCCTTCGCTGGGCGGCTTCGTCTGCCCCTTCACGGTGATCGATGCCGATCGCTGGAAGATCGGACAGCTCGCGCCGGGCGATCGGCTGCGGTTCGTGCCGGTTGCCCTCGAACAGGCAGCTGCGGCCGACCGTGCCCCGCTGGGGCTGATCGCCGGCCCGTCGAGCAGGGGCCAGGCGTCCCCGGATATTGCGACCCTGTCGCCTGTGCTGGCCCACATACCCGCAACAGGGGCCCGGCCGCTAACGGTTTACCGGCAGCAAGGCGACCGCAACATCCTCGTGGAATACGGCCCGATCGTTCTCGACCTTGAGCTGCGCATCCGCGTCCATGCGCTCATGTGCGAGCTCGAGCGGCGGGCCTTGCCGGGCGTGATCGACATCGTGCCCGGGATCCGCTCGCTGCAGCTGCATTTCGATGGCGATGTGCTCGACCAGCGTAAGGCGCTGGCCGCACTAATCGATGCCGAGGAGCGGCTGGGCGATCTCGAGGACTTCTCGATTCCCTCGCGCATCGTCCACTTGCCGCTGAGCTGGCGCGATCCGGCCACGGTCGAGACGATCGAGAAATACATGGGCGCCGTCCGCGGCGATGCACCATGGTGCCCCGACAACATCGAGTTCATCCGGCGCATCAACGGCTTGCCGGATGCGGACGCGGTCGAGAACCTCATCTTCGACGCCAGCTATCTGGTGCTCGGGCTAGGGGACGTCTATCTCGGCGCGCCGGTGGCGACGCCCATCGATCCGCGTCACCGGCTGGTCACGACCAAGTACAACCCTGCCCGCACCTGGACACCGCCCAATGTTGTGGGCATCGGCGGCGCCTATATGTGCATCTACGGAATGGAGGGGCCGGGCGGCTACCAGCTGTTCGGACGCACCATCCAGGTCTGGAACACGCACCGCCAGACCGATGCGTTCGTCGAGGGCAAGCCGTGGCTGTTGCGCTTCTTCGACCAGATCCGCTTCTTCAAGGTCGATGCCGAAGAGCTTGCCGAATGGCGACGGGACTTTCCCAATGGCCGCCGTTCGATCAAGGTCGAGGAATCCGAATTCCGCCTGGCCGACTATCGCTCCTTCCTGGCGGAAAACGCCGAAGCCATCGCCGCATTCGAAGGCCAACGCCAGACCGCCTTCGATAACGAACGCGCCGAATGGCAGCGTTCCGGCGAATTCGACCGCGTGACCGACCTGGTGGAAGGCGGCGATCCGAGCCTGGCCGGGGCGGCCCCAATCGAAGTGCCGGAAGGGGCTGACCTCATCGAGGCGCCGTTCGGAGGCAGCGTCTGGAAACTGATGGTGGCGCCGGGCGACACCGTCGAAGCGGGCGACATCATCGCGGTGATCGAGGCGATGAAGATGGAATGTCCATTCGAGAGTCCGGCCAGCGGCACGATCGCGGCGCTCTACATGCAGGAACGGCAATCGCTGCAGCCCGGCGCGCCCATGCTGGCGTTGAGGCGGCATTGATGTCCGCGCCGAACCGGCGCGGCGCGGCCGCGATCGCCGATGCAGTCGGTAGTGGAAAAACGAGCGCACTTGCGGTGGCGGAGGAAACTCTCGCTCGCCTCGCCGCCTATGACGCGGTCCAGCCTCAGATCTGGATCAGCCGGGTTGCGCCTGACGGTCTCCTCGCCGCCGCCCGCGCCGTGGACGCGCGGATCGCGGCCGGCGAGAAATTGCCTCTGGCGGGCGTACCTTATGCCGTAAAGGACAATATCGACGTCGCCGGGCTCGAGACGACGGCGGCCTGTCCTGCTTTCGCCTTCCATCCCGCGAAATCGGCGGGCGTGGTGGAACTGCTGGAAGCAGCCGGAGCAATCTGCGTCGGCAAGACCAATCTCGATCAGTTCGCGACCGGCCTTGTCGGTACGCGCAGCCCCTATGGCATCCCGCGTAACGTCTACAACCTTGCCTATGTCAGCGGCGGTTCCAGTTCCGGCTCGTCGGTCGCCGTCGCGGCTGGACTCGTGCCGTTTGCACTGGGCACCGACACGGCGGGATCGGGCAGGGTGCCCGCCGCCTTCAACCACCTGGTGGGTTTCAAGCCCAGCAAGGGCCGCTGGAGCACGCGCGGCCTCATCCCCGCATGCCGTACGCTCGATTGCATTACCGTCTTTACCGACACGGTGGCGGATGCGCGGCTGGTCGATACTGTCGTGGCGGGTTTCGATCCAGCCGATCCCTGGTCGAAGCCGCTCGCTGACGCGCCGCTCCAATTGCAGCGCATCGGCGTGCCCTGTCGCGATCAGCGCATGTGGTTCGGCGACAGCCAGTCCGAATATCTCTACGACCGCGCGCTGGACCAGCTCGCCGCGACCGCCGAGATCGCCGAACTCGACATCACGCCGTTACTCGAAGCGGCGCGGCTGCTTTACGACGGGCCGTGGGTCGCGGAGCGCACCGCCGCGATTGAAAGCCTGCTGGCCGAAAATCCGGCTGCGATCGACGAGACCGTCCGCAGCGTCGTCGAGTCGGGAAAGGATATCGGCGCTGTCGAGCTGTGGAACGGCATCTACCGCCTGGCCGAGCTGACGCGCCATGCTGGCGAGATGTGGCAATCGGTCGACCTGCTCGCCTTCCCGACCACCGGCACGACCTATCGCGTCGCCGAATTGCAGGCGGCGCCGATCGCCCTGAACAGCAATCTCGGCCGCTATACCAATTTCGTGAACCTGCTCGACATGGCGGCTGTGGCGGTGCCCGCCGGCATCCGTGCCAACGGGACCGGCTTCGGCATCACGCTGATCGGCCCCGCCGATAGCGACCACGGCCTGCTTGCCGCGGCAGAAACCTATCTCGCGGCGGCCGACCTTCCTGTCCTGCCGCCACTCGACATGGAGGGAAAAATGGAAATAGTGAAACTGGCCGTCGTGGGCGCTCACCTCAAGAACATGCCACTCCACTGGCAGCTGACTTCGCGCGACGCGACTTTCGTTGGCGCGTTCGAGACCGCGCCAACCTATCGCCTCTACGCGATGGCCGACAGCGCCCCGCCAAAGCCTGCGCTGGTCCACAGCGAGGATGGCGCCGCCATCAAGGTCGAAGTCTACGAACTCGATATTGCCGCCTTCGGCAGCTTCGTTGTTGAAGTCCCGGCCCCGCTGGCGATCGGGACGGTAACCCTTGCCGACGGCACCAGCGTCAAAGGCTTCGTTGCCGAGCCTCGCGCCACCATTGGTGCGGAAGACATCACCCAACTCGGCGGCTGGCGCGCCTTTATCGAGCGAGGTTAACGAGCCTACCACACATCGAATCAACGAAAATCGAGCTGTGAGCCGCAGCACTGATTATTACGCTTGACGAATTCGTTAATATCCATACTCTGCCCCAACAATCAAAACACGCGAGCAGGAGAGATTCTGAAAGGCTGGGCGAGCGGCGCCCGGCACGAGGGAGACTTTCCGTGGAGATGAACGGAGTTCGCGTAGGCAAGCGGATCATCGGAGCCGATGCGCCGGTGACTGTGGGATGGGAAAACATCGGCAGGGTCGAAGGCGGCCCGGTCAAGCAGTTCGTTTTCACGTACTTCCAGCCCACTGTTCTTTTCGCCCTGCTCGCGTTTTGGTATTACGCCCCCAATTCCATCGCTGTGGCATCCACGGCCATCTGGATCGGCATCGGCTTGAAGGCGCTGCTTCTGGCGCTCGAATGGGTCAATCCTCGTTACGATAGCTGGCGCCTGACCTGGAAGGAATTTGCCACCGACCTGTTCTATGTCGGGCTTGGCTACACGGTGCTCCGCATGGCCGACAATTACATCGGCGACGGTGTGATGATCGAAGCCATCCAGGGTTCTTTCGACTGGGACAAATTCGCCTGGTTTACCGGATTGCCACTACTGGTGCAGGCGCTCCTGATCTCGATGATTTTCGATTTCGGCCAGTACTGGATGCATCGCGGCATGCACAACTGGTATCCGCTGTGGCTGACCCATGCCCCGCATCACTACATTACCCAGCTGAACATCAACAAGGGCGCGGTCGGCAATCCGGTCGAACTGTTCCTGATTGGCCTCGGCATTGGCGGCTTCTTCGACTTCCTGCCACGGGCCTTCCTGATCGCCGGCACCCTCGGCCTCGCGGTCGGCACCTATCAGCACATAAATGTCCGCTTCAACACGCCGCGCTGGTGGCGGTTCCTGTTCAACACCACAGAACATCACAGCGTGCATCACTCGCAGGACTACGAAGCCACTCGTAGCAATTATGCCGGCACCTGGATCATCTTCGACCGCATGTTCGGCACTTGCGTCGACGGTGAGGCGGAGCTGCTCGGCATGGAAGGCGGGCGCCGGATGCCGATCGGCGAGACGATGGTCTACCCCTTTACCGAGGGGTATAAGACGCTCAAGTCGAAGCTTTTGCGCCTCCGCGAACCGCCAACCGCCATACCGGCCGAGTAACCGATCGCTTCGCCTCAGGCTGAGGCGAACTTCTCTCGGGACGAGCCATGTTTGCCTCTGTTCGGGGCGAGGGAAGAGGTTTGCCTTTTTCCGGGGAACTGCTGGAGAAATTGCAAGTGAAATTGCCTTTCATCGATCGGATCTGGCGCGTGGAAAGCTCGCTGCCCCTCGAAGAGCCCCTGTTGCCGGAAGAGGTGTTCGACAGGCTCGATCCCTTGTTCCAGACAAATGGAACAAGCTACGAGATCGATGGCGATACGCTCACATTCAGCAAGCATAACCCCGCCGCCCAGGACAAACTGGCGACATTCACGCGGGGCAAGTTGCGCGTGGTCGGACGCGGAGAACGTTCGGAACTCGCTTACAACCTGACCAGCCCGGCTTTGCTGGCCTGCTTCCTGGCGCCGCTGCTGTTTCTGGCCTTCGCACAGATTATCATCGCCATTGGCGAGCTCGAAAAGCCCGCAACCGAAGCCGCGCGCGAGTCTGCGGAAGAGGACGACGAAGAAAAAAAGGAACTGAAGCTGCACCCCATCGACATTGCGCTGGGAGCCCCCGAACCCAAAGATCCTGATGAAAAAGAGGACGGCGAGGACGAGAAAAAGGATAAGAAGCATTCCCCTACGGCTGCCTATATTCTGGCGGCAATTTTCGCCACTCTCTACGTCGTAGGGCGAATACTCGAGCCGTGGCTGATCAAGTCGACTTTCCGCAAGGCATTGTCGAATTCTCCTGCGCTCAGTGACGCGGATACCGGTGAGCAGACGGAAGCTCGGCGACCTGGTTGATCCCGAAGTCAAGCATGGCGAACGCGCGCCTCCCCTAATCAACCCATTTTCGGCGCGCTCAACGCACGCTGACCGGAGGTTCAGAATGATCAAACTGCACATAGAAGACCATCAGGGCGACACACACGAGATCACCGTCGCTCCAGAAGGCTCGCTGATGGAGGCCATTCGCGACAACGGCTTCGCCGAATTGCTGGCCTTGTGCGGAGGTTGCTG
>DASWIR010000029.1:0-4296 GCA_036397575.1 Alteraurantiacibacter sp.
CCTCAGGACGAACGGCTCTATGTATATCGGGAAAACGCCAAACGGATTCGCTTATTACGGGCGGTTCTGCGGCCCCGATGCCAGCATCCCAACCCGATAGACCGTCATCGCGACGTTGCGCACACCTTCGGGCGTAGTCCACGCCTGGCCCTCGGGCGTGACCGCACCCATCGCCCCGACATAAAGCGTGCACCGCTCCGGCCCCGCGAAAGCAAGCGTGATCGCGCGGCGCGGTACCGGGATGAGGCCGAGTTCGCTCCCTTGGGCATCGAATACATAAATGCCCGCATCGCCCGTCACATAGAGCCGCCCCTCACGGTCCACCGCCATGCCATCCCCGCCGAAACCCTGGGTGTCGTGCGAAAGCGTCGCAAAGACACGCTCACTGCCGGCAACTCCGTCCTGCGAGACATCGAAGGCGAGGATTCTCGTCCGGTCGGTGACATATAGCGTTCCGCCATCCGGGCTAAGGACGACGCCATTGGTGAAGTTTTCGACTTCGGCAATCGTCGTTACCGTGCCATCGGCAGCCGCGTGATAGAGCGCGCCTTGCGTGAACCAGGCGCCGCCCCGCCCATCCGCATGAAGATCGTTGAGCCTGCCGAGCGAACTGCCATCGGCGAAACTGCTGGCGATCACGCGGCGTTCGGGTGCAAGCTGGACCACACGGGTCGGCACTGCACAGTCCGGAAGACCGAGCCCCGGATCGGTACAGGTCCGCTCGACGGCCAGCATCCTCCCGGAGGAATCGACCGAAACCGCCCCCGCCCCGTGGACATATGGCACCTCGACCCATTCGCTTCCGTCGGGCCAGAGCTTCCTGATCGAATTGCTCTGCTCCTGCGCAAAGAGCAGGTGACCATCGGCGTCTGTCGTCATTCCGTCCGCCGTCATCGGCCCGGCCCAGGCGATTTCCCATTCGCTGTCGGCGCCAATCACTCCATCGATAGCGGAAATCTCCGCCGGCTTTTCGCCGTCCAGCAACTGCGCGCCGGCGGGGACAGCCTGAGCTGCCACGACACCGGCGAAAAGGAGCAAATGCTTCATCGGATCAATCCTCCACCGCTTCGGCTTCGATCGTGGCGTGCTCCCCGTCGAATCCGGTACGGTCATTGTCATAATCGATATGGATCATGCGATCGAAACCCTCGTCGCGGACGAAGGACAGGCGCGCCTTCCAGGGCTCGGCCAGCGCCACCGGATCGATGATCGTCATTTCGTCGATCAGGCGGTCGCCTTCTATCCAGATGCGTTCCTCGTAACGCGCTTCATCCGACAGCGGGGGTGCGCCATGAAAATAGTCGTTGGGATTACGGACCATCACGGTTTCGACCACCAGCACATCGCCTTCCCAACGGCCAACCGACGTTCCCCAGACCGTAGGCCACATATCATCGGCCGCAGGCATTTCGCGCCCATCCGTGTAGATGTGCCGCACGTCGTTGTAGGGGTTGATGATCAGCACTTCCTCCGGCGTGATCAGGAATTGCAGCGGCGCCGCAGAGTTCATCATCAGCGGGAAACCCCAGCCATTGGCCTTGCGTCCGGCGGAGGCAATTCGCGACGCCTCGAAGCGTGCGCGTCCTGCCTCGCTCCAGGGGGCATTGCTACCCAGGAGCGCCATGAAGTTCCCGCGGAGGCCGCGGCCCTCCTCACGCGCGGCCAGTGTTTCGGGCGCGATCCCTCCAATGGTCGTACCGGCCTGATACTCGCTGACCCAATAGCCAGGCCAATAAGGCAGCTGGGCGAACTGTTCGGCGCGCACTTCACCGCGCGCTTGTTCCTGTGCCGGCGCCGGCGCGGCGCTGGCGGCGGCAAGCGCCGCGGCGACAATCGTAAACCGCCGCATGTTCAGTTCACCTGGCCGAGCGATTTGCCATCCGGGGTACTGACCGCGAGAACCACTCCGCCGGGATGGCCATTGCGCAGCGGGTAGGCCGTGACCTCAACCTCGGTCCCCGGCTTCAGAGTCGAAGGCCGCCAGCCTCGTGCATAGAGATACATGGGTGCGCCCATCTCCATGCTCCATTCCACTTCCTTGCCGCCGGGGTCTTTCGCCACCATCTGAATGTAGCAGTGCGGATTGGTCCACTGGAACTGGCGAACAGTACCGCTAATCGTGACTTTTTTCTGCTGATCGAACATCGACATGCTGTGATGGGCCTGCACGCTCGCACCCGGCATCACGAATGCCATCGCGAGAATAAGGGCGGCGGCCCATGCGAAGCTCTTTCGCATCATCCTTCTCCCGGCCGTTATCGGCTCTGCTCCATAGTGGCAGGTGATTTGGCCTGCGTCATCATCGGAAATCCGTCTTTCTTTAGTAGTGCTATCCAGCGGCTCGCCTGTCAGGTGATTTGGCCCTTTGGCGCGCATCTCTTGACGCGACCAGTGGACAGGTCTCTTTAGTGAGCAACGAATCTTGCCGTCACCGTCAGGGCGGGTTGAACGCAGGTTTGTGCCGGAAAACAGATCGCGGAGGGGCGGCCAGCAGGATGAGCAAGCATACGGAATGCGAGACGAAATCGAGTTTCGAGGTCTATCGGGAAGGCGGCTCCACACTCGAAATCCGCTTCACGATGCAGCTCGTTCTGGTGGCCCGGCGCTGGCGCGCACTGCTCGACGAGCGGCTGCGTCCGATCGATCAGAGTTCGGCGCGGATGGAAGCCATGTCCGCGATCATGAATGCGCCCAGCCCCAGTTCGCAGATCGACATTGCCAAGCGGCTGAGGATCGAAGGCCCGACCATGACTCGCATGATCGATGCCTTGAGCCGGGACGGGCTGGTCCAGCGCACCCAAGCGCCGACCGACCGCCGGACCAAATATCTCAATCTCACACCCAAGGGCCACGAAGCGCTGGAGGACATTTTCGATCTGGTCGAAATGCTGCGCACGCGGCTGCTCTCCAGCCTCTCAGATGAACAGATCGATGAACTCAACCGCATCTTCTCCGATATGCTGCTGAAACTCGATAAAGGTTTGCCGCCGGAAGAGGGCGAATAAGCATCCGCGGCCGCTCGCAATGACGGGGCCCGCGAACCGGCAGGGGTAAAGGCGCTCGGAATTTATCCCCTCCGGTCACATGAAGCAGTCATCCCGGACTTGTTCCGGGATCCAGCTTACTTCCTCTTCGTGGGCCAGCTGGACCCCTCTAAGTTCACAAACGAAGTGCAACACTTCAAGCAGGTGTTGCCATGTCCAGCTACCACCAACTGTCGCTCGAAGAACGGTGTTCGATTGCCCGGCTTCGCGAAGCCGGGCAATCGATCCGGCAAATCGCTGCAGCTTTGGATCGCCAGCCGTCGACCATCTCCCGAGAACTGACGCGCAACAGCGGCAGCCAGCTCGGCTATCAGCCTGGCTATGCCCAGCAGCAAACCCGAGCCCGGCGTTGGACCGGCGCCCGCCTCGAACGCGACGACGCCTTGCGCGAGCTCGTCCTCGACCGCCTCGCCAATGGCTGGTCGCCCGAGCAGATCGCCGGCCGCCTCTCCCGCGAAGCGGGACGCAAAATCATCAGCCACGAGACCATCTACCGCTTCGTCTACGCCCAGCTCAAACGCACCAACGACCGCCGCTGGCGCCACTATCTGCCCCGCGCCAAGTATAAACGCGGATGGCGCAACAAGGGTGGCGGCGCTCCCATCTTCCCCAACCGAAGGTCGATCCACGATCGCCCCGCTGCCGCCCGCGACCGCGCCGACGCAGGGCACTGGGAAGCCGACACCATGCTCTTCGCTACCCCAGGCCAAGCCGTCCTGGTCGCCCATGAACGACGATCCCGTCTCACCATCGTCCTCAGAGCAACCTCCCTCAAGGCCGAACCCACCGCACGAACCCTGACCCGGCTGCTCGGACCCATGCCGCCCAACATGCGGCAGACCATCACCTTCGATAATGGAACCGAGTTCGCCAGGCACTATCGCATCACCCAGCAGATCGGCGTCGATACCTTCTTCTGCGACGTGCGCAGCCCCTGGCAAAAAGGCGGTGTCGAAAATGCCATCGGGCGTCTCAGGCGCGCGTTGCCGCGCAAAACCAACCTCGACGCCGTCTCCAACCACGCCATCGACACCATCGCACGCAGATACAATAATACCCCACGCAAATGCCTCGGCTTCCAAACTCCAGCCGAGGCATTCCTCCAACCGTTGCACTTCAAATGTGAATCTACACCCGGCACAAGGCCGGGGTGACAAAAAAAGGAAACCACCACGCGCGCTATTGGCTTCGCGTTTGCAAACAACCCAATCGCCAAACGGAAAGGGCCCGGCTGCTATCCGCAACCGGGCCC
>DASWIR010000030.1:0-7573 GCA_036397575.1 Alteraurantiacibacter sp.
TCAGCCATTCCGCGCGTGAATTGTCGGTGGCCGAAGCCGCGATCATCGCGGGCCTCGTGAAAGCCCCGTCGCGCTATTCCCCCACCGCGGATGTCCAGGCCGCTGTCGTTCGCGCGAATATCGTACTCGACCAGATGCGCCGCTATGGTGCGAATGGTGTCTACAACCTGGCCTCGGTGGACGTGTCGGCTGTCAAGCTGCGTGAGGAGGAGGGGCAGAATTCCGCCCGTTATTTCACCGACTACGTATTGCCCCAGCTCGAATTGTTGCTGCCCAACAATTTCGAGCCGATCGAGGTATGGACCACGCTCGACACCGGGATGCAGCGCGCGGCGACGGCAGCGATCCAGTCCAATGTACCGGGTGGCGCGCAGGGTGCGCTGGTCAGCCTCGATCGCGACGGGGCGATCCTGGCGCTTGTCGGCGGCACGGATTACGTCGCGAGCAATTACAACCGCGCGACCGATGCGATGCGCCAGCCGGGCTCGGCCTGGAAACTGTTCGTCTATCTCGCCGCGCTGGAGGCGGGCTACACGCCGGGCGACATGGTCAAGGACGTGCCCGTCAAGATCGGCAACTGGAGCCCGCGCAATTCCAACGGCCGCAATGCCGGCGAGGTGGATGTGCGAACGGCGTTTGCCTATTCGATCAACACGGTCGCGGCGCAAATGGGCAACGAAGTCGGTTTCAGCACGGTTGCGGCAATGGCGCGCCGGTTCGGCATCACCACGCCGATCGAGACCTATCCGTCTATGGTGCTGGGAACGTCGGATGTGCGGCTGATCGATATGACCCGCGCCTTTGCCGGCGTGTCGGCGGGCGGCCGCTCGGTCGAGCCTTACGGCATTCTCAAGGTCACTTCCGCCGACGGACGGACGCTTTACACGCGTAAACGGACCAATTCTCACCAGCTCGTGCCCGATTACGTCGCCGCCGGGATCACCGACCTGCTGCAGACCGCGGTCAATACAGGCACGGGCCGCGCGGCACAGATCGGCCGCCCGGTGGCGGGCAAGACCGGCACGACCAGCTCCAACAAGGATGGCTATTTCGTCGGCTTTTCCAGCGGCATCACCACTGGCGTGTGGATGGGCCGCGACGATGCGAAGCGGGTCGGTGGGCTGCAGGGCGGCACCGCGCCGGCGCGCGCTTTCGCCGCCTTCATGCGCTATGCGGTGAAGGACCGTCCGGTCGAAGAATTCGATACGGAAGTGAAGCTGCCGCAATGGCAGCTCGAGCCCGATGACGAGTATCTCTATGGCGATCCGGACGACTGGTACTTCATCGACGAGCAAGGGAACCTGATCGAGCCGCGCGGCGGGCAGGGCGGCGATCCGGGCGGTGAGGGCGGCCCGGCGACGATCGAGATCGTGCCGCCGCGCTTGACGCCGGGGTCGCCGCAACAACAGCCGCCTCCTGCGGCGAGCGACGAATTCCTCGAACGCGCGACCGGTCGCGAGATCCCTCCCGATCCGCAGCCCCAGCGGCGCCAGCAGGTGCCGCCGATCCAGCCACCGCCACGCCCAATAGGCCCCGGTGAGGTGCAGTAGTTCGGGATTTGCTCCTAGCGCGGTTGTCAGAGTTGCTCTCGGGCCCAGACATCGAAGTGGAGCACTTCCTCGCGGGGGCCATGCTTCTCGTAAAGCGCGATGGCCTCTGCGTCTTCCGCGTCGGCTTGCACGAAGACCGCATGTGCACCGACCTGTTCGGCCAGCTCTCCCAGTGACGAGATCAGCGCGTTGGCGATGCCCTGACGCCGGTATGGCTCGGCCACGGCGAGGTCGTAGATGTAGATTTCGCTGCGGGCCTGCTCGAATTTGGGGAGCACATAGGCGCATAGCCCGCCGAGCATTTCCCCCTCACGGGCCTCGCTCACAAGCGCGATGAAATCATCGCGGTCTAACAGGCCGGACAGATAGGCATCCTCCGGCTGCTTGCCGCAATAGGTTTCGAGCTCGTCGAATGCCTCACCGAACAGAGCCAGCAGCCCGCGCATCGCGGCGATGTCGCGCGGCCCCAACTGCCGGATCGGCCATGGCTTGGGCCGCGACATTCGCGAAGCTTACGGCTGGCGCAGGCGCACCGGCATGTAGAGCGCCGGGCGTCCGCGACGCTGAACGCGCAGCAGCAAGGCTTCACGGCCCTCGGAGGCCGCCTGGTTGATCGCCGCTTCAAGGTCTTCCGGCGTTTCCAGCGTCTGATAATTCGCGCTCAGCAAAATGTCGCCGCGCTGGAGCCCGCGTTGGGCGGCATCGGCGGTGGGATCGACCAGCGCGACGACCAGCCCTTTCGCGTCCTCGTCGGCGCCAAGCTGGCGTGCGATACGCGGCGAGATCTGCTGCACCTGCAGGCCCAGCCTTTCCTCGATCACGCCTCCTTGGGTCTGTGGCGGCGTGGCCTGGTCACCTTGCGGCTGATCTGTATCGAAGCGTTCGAGCAGTTCTTCCTGGCTCGGGCGCTTTCCAACCGTGACATTGACCGTCCGGCGCTGCCCATTGCGCAGGACCTGCAGCGGGATGCGGGTGCCTGGCTCGATATTGGCGACGAGGTAGGACAGCGTCTGGTCAGGGGTGACTTCCTCGCCATTCACACTGAGAACGATGTCGCCCGGCTCGATCCCGGCCGTGGCTGCGGCCTCGCCCGGTTCGACGGACTGGATGAACTCGCCGCGCTTTTCCGGCAGGCCCAGGGCTTCGGCGATTTCTTCGTTCACCGGGCCGATCCGCACGCCGAGATAACCACGCTGAATCTCCTCTCCTGAGATCAGCTTTTGAACGATTGGGGCAGCTGTCTCGGCGGGAATGGCAAAGCCGATCCCCACATTGCCGCCCGAAGGCGAAAAGATCGCATTGTTGATGCCGATCACATTGCCCTGCATGTCGAACAGCGGACCGCCCGAATTGCCGCGATTGATGCTGGCATCGGTCTGGATGTAACGGTCGTAGGCACCGCCGCCGCCCGTGTTGCGCAGCACGGCCGAGATGATCCCGCTGGTAACGGTGCCGCCCAGGCCGAAGGGGTTGCCGATCGCGATCACCCAGTCGCCCACGCGCGCATCGCCGGCGTCGTTGAAATGAACAAAGGGGAAGGGCCTGCCGCCATTCTCGATCTTCAGCACCGCGAGGTCGGATTCCACGTCGCGGCCGACCAGTTCGGCAGGATATTCGGTGCCATCGGGCATGGTGACGGTGATTGCCTCCACCTCCGCGCGCCCTTCGGCCGTGACGACGTGGTTGTTGGTCACCACGTGTCCTTCGGCCGAGATGATGAAGCCGGAACCCAGCGACTGTGCTTCGCGGACCGCCGGCTGGCCTCCGCGATTGCCGAACAGGTCGGCAAAGGGCGTTCCGGCAAATGGGTTGCCGGCGTCCACGGTTATCCGCTGACGCGTGGAGATATTGACGACTGCAGGGGCCAATTGCTCGGTCAAATCGGCAAAGCTTTCCGGGGCGCCCGCGCGGGGCACTGCGCTGCGCACTTGCGACGCATCGTTCTGAGCTACCTGCGCGCCCGCCGGATGGCCGGTGATGAGGGAAATTGCTGCGCCTCCGGCCAGCAGGGCCGAGGCAATACCATATGAATAGCGCACGGGCTTCACGTCCTTCATTTCCTCTTCAACTTTTGGGGCACGGTTTCGTGCCGACTCTTTCAGTCCAGCGCGGATATCTCGCCAATCGGCCTGAACGGCGATTGAATGACAAGCGTAGTCGCCGGTTCCGGCGGCCTCAGCGGTTGCCCCGGAACTGCCGCAGATACTCGTTGTCTGGCGAGAGAATGAACTGGCTCTCCCCTTCGCCGCTGCCGAACGTCGTCTCATAGCTCCGCATTGCACGGTAGAAATCGTAAAACTGGGGGTCCTTGCCGAAAGCATTGGCGTAGGTACGCGCGGCCTCCGCCTCCGCCTCGGCGCGGATGATCTGCGCATCCTTGTCGCCCTCGGCGCGGATGGTTGCCGCCTCCCGGTTGCGTTCCGTCTCCATGCGGGTGTAGGCGGCGTCGAGCGGCGCACCCTCGGGCAGGTCGGTGCGCATAATCCTCACATCGAGAATCTGCGCGCCATATTGCCGCGCCTGGCGGTCGAGATTGGCGCGAATACGCTGCATCGCATCCCCGCGCTCGGCGGTCAGCATTGCGGCAAAGGTCCGCCGGCCGAGTTCCTGCCGCAGGACCGAAACCAGGATCGGTTCGAGCTGCAAGCGCACATTTTCGGTGGTTCCCGCAGTCTCGACCAATTGCACCGGGTCGATCACGCGGAATCGGGCAAAGGCATCCACCTGCAGCCGCTGCTGATCGCTGGAAAGGACCTGCTGGCCCGGCATGTCGAGATCGAGCACGCGCCGGTCGATCCGTTCGACGACTTCAACGAACGGAACGCGCAGTACTATCCCCGCGCCGGTCAAGCCATAATCGATATCGGGCCGGAAACGGTTGACCACGCGTACCGGTTCGCCCGTGCGGATGATCACCGCCTGCTGCGTTTCGGGAACGATCACCACGCTCATCATCAGTGCCAAAACGATCGCCACCAAGGCGATGACAACTGCCCTGTAGTCTTGCCAGATATTGCTCATCTCACTGGCCCTCCATCGTGCCGGCAGCCGGCGGTGCGGACGCGGCCCGGCGCCTCAGCTCGGGCAGCGGCAGATAGGGCGTCACCCCTTCGGCTTCGACGACCGTCTTGTCGGTATCGCGTAGCACGCGTTCCATCGTTTCATAATACATGCGCCGGCGCGTCACTTCGGGCGCCAGGCGATATTCTTCATAGACCTGGCTGAAGGCCTCGGCCTCGCCCAGCGCGCGGGCAAGCACCTGCGCGCTATATTGCCTTGCGCGGTTGCGCGCCGCATCGGCGTCCTGTTCGGCGGCGGACACATCCTTGAAGGCTTCCACCACGCGTTCGGGCGGATCGGTCTTGTCAATCTCGACACCTTGCACGGCCACACCCGAGCGATAGGCATCGAGCACCGCCTGCATGCGTCTGCTCACGCGCTCCTCGATCGCAGCGCGGCCGGCACCGGACATCGTGTCATCCAGCGTACGTTCGGCCACGGAGGCACGCATCGCCGCCTCGGCCGTTTCGCTCACAGTCGCGATCGGATCGGCGAGCTGGTACCTGAATTGCTTCAAATCCTTGATGCTCCAGCGCACGAGGTAGGACAGGTCGACCAGGTTCTGGTCGGCGGTCAGGATCAGCTTCTGCCCGCCATCCTCGGGAATCCGAACGAGCCGGACCTCGCTGACGCTTTCGACCTCTACATTCTGGATCGGCCAGGGAAGCGTGAAATTGAGCCCTGGGTTCAGCGTTCGGGAAAAACTGCCGAATGTGGTGACGATGCCCTGCTGCTTCGCCTCGACCTGATGCACCATGCTGACGCCCAGCCACAGCGCGGCAATGATGCCGATGCCGATCGGCAGCCAGCTTTTTCCGCCCGGCCGCTGAGGCAGGCGGAAATTGGGGCCGCGGGGCCCGCCACCCTTGCGCCGTGGGCCTTCCGGCCCGCGCTGTCTGAAGATGTCCTCGATGTTAGCCGAGCGGCGCGGCTCCTCGCCGGTCGGCAACCAGGGATTGCGTGGGCCGTCCGAGCCTTCGCCTGTCGGCTCCGCCGGTTCGTCCCCCGGTTCGTCCGCAGAGTCATCCCCCTTGTTTTTGGGTGGCCCGCCCCAGGGTCCGCGTTTTCCGGCCATGCTGAGGCCGATCCTCTGTATAAACCCACCGAATTTTTCCATGAACCCACTTATAGGTAGGAAACGGGACAAAAACAGGGGTGAAACGCGAATTTCACTGGAAGCGTGCGGCAGCTTCGCTAGCAGGGCTGGCATGATGGGAATGGAGGAAATCGCCGCCTTGCTGCCCGAACAGATGCGGGCGCGGCTGCGATCGGCGCGAATCGCCGGCGGCACGGCCACATTGGTGTTCGATGCAAGCGGGCTGAGCGGCAACGTGCGCGAGGGGCTGGAGGCCGATGCGCGTGCGATACTCGATGGCCGCGAAGGCATAGGGCAAGTGCGGGTGGCGATGATGGCCGACAAGGTGAAGCGGCAGATCGTCGCCATCGGTTCGGGCAAGGGCGGGGTCGGAAAGTCGACCCTCGCCGCGAACCTGGCAGTGGCCCTGGCCAAGGCAGGCCATAAGGTAGGGCTGGTCGATGCCGACATTTATGGCCCGTCCCAGCCCATGCTGCTCGGCACGGAAGGACAAAGGCCGCAGGCGCGCGACAAGACGCTGATTCCGATCGTCAGCCCCACCGGGATCCCGGTGCTTTCGGTGGGCAACCTTGTGGAGCCGGGGCGTGCAGTTGCCTGGCGCGGGCCGATGACCGGCGGTGCGCTGACCCAGATGATGGAGGCCGACTGGGGAGATGCGGAACTGCTGCTGGTCGATCTTCCGCCAGGCACGGGCGATATCCAGCTGACCATGATCCAGCGTTTCAAGCCGGACGGCGCGGTGATCGTCTCGACTCCGCAAGACCTGTCGCTGATCGACGCACGGCGTGCCGTGTCGCTGTTCGAGCAGGCCGGCGTGCCGATTATCGGTATGATCGAGAACATGGCCGGGTATGTCTGCCCGCATTGCGGCGAGCTGAGCGACCCGTTTGGGCTGGGCGGAGCGGAAGCCGCCGCTACGGCAATGGGCGCCCCTTTCCTCGGCCGAATTCCACTGACGCTTTCGATCCGTATTTCAAGCGATGCGGGGCAGCCGCTTGCCGCCGGCGAAGGGCCGGAGGCGGAAGCTTTCAATGCGATTGCGGCGCAAGTCGCCGCATGGCTCGATAAGGAGGCTGCCTGACAATGCGCGTCTCGCGCCGCGGCTTGCTGATCGGCGGCGCTGCCGCTGGCGGGCTGCTGATCGGCTGGGCGCTGATGCCGCGCCATTTCGCCTCTCCGCTGACTCCGGCGGCGGGCGAATGGGCCGTCGATGCATGGCTCAAGATCGGGCGCGACGGCGTAGTCACGGTGGCCGTGCCGCAACTCGAAATGGGGCAGGGTGTGACCACCATTCTGCCACAGGTCGTCGCAATCGAACTCGGTGCGGATTGGCGGCAGGTCGCGGTCGAACCCGCGCCGCCCGGCGGGGCCTATGCCAATCGTGTGCTGGCAGCCCGCTGGGCGCCTTTATGGGAGCCCTCGATTGCCGCGCTTGCCCAGGAACCGGACGACTGGGCTGTCGGCCGCTTTGCCGAGGGTGAGCGATTCTCCGCCACGGCGGACGGAACTTCGCTGGCCGCATTCGAACTGCCTTGCCGCGAAGCGGCGGCGAGCGCGCGGGCAATGCTCGCCATGGCGGCGGCACAGCGCTGGGACGTTGCCTGGGAGGAATGCGAAGTCGCTGCCGGCATAGTCCGTCACCGCGACAACAGTGCAAGTTTCGGCGATTTGGTGGACGAGGCGCAGGAGTTCGAACCGCCCGATCCGCCGCCGCTTCAACCCCAGCCCGCTGCCGAAGTGCCCGATTCCGCAGCGCCCGAAGCCGCGCCGGACTATCCGCGCCTCGACCTGCCCGCCAAGGTCGATGGTTCCTTCCTCTTTGCCGGCGATGTCCGGTTGCCCGACATGGCTTATGCCTCGATACGCC
>DASWIR010000031.1:0-3577 GCA_036397575.1 Alteraurantiacibacter sp.
ACTTATTGTGATCGTCCGTAACGGGTAATCGACAAGCGAATGGAGCAGCATTGTCAAAATGACGCCGCCTGCGCAGGCCGAAAGCAACGGTTCCGGTAGTCGCCGGCGCAACAAATCGAACAATTTTTTCAGGAACCAGACGAGAAAAATTGTTGCCAAAAGGAGGGCGGGCACGCCGCCTTCTATCGCCAGCTCGATATAGTCGTTATGCGCGTGGTTGATATACAGCGTGCCGAGACTGTCGAGCGGTTCATGCTGTTCGTAGACCCTGCGGAACGAGCCGAAACCGGTCCCGGCGGGCTGGGCCTGCACTGCCAGTTCGAGCGCATGCGGCCAGATATCGTATCGCCGGTCCTCCTCCAGCGCTGAACGCTCCGCCGCGCTCGACAGCGAACTGTCGCCAGTGAAGGGCAAGACGAGGACGGTCGCCATCCCGATCAGGCCGGCCAGGAACAACCCCGCCGCAAGGCCGGGCCGGCGGCGCCCATTTCCTTCTTCCTCGCTGTCGCGCTTGGCCAACAGGCCCGAAAGCGTCGTGCCCAGGGCCAGCACCATGATCAGTCCCAGCAGCATCAGCCCTGTGCGCGATCCGGTCAGCAGCACGCCGATCGCGACAAGGACCAGCGATATCCAGAAGAGGATGCTGCGCCAGCCCGTCCAGCCGCTTTCCGAACGCGGGCCGCCCGATCCCTTGTGCGACGCGAAATAGGGAATGACGAGGAGGAACCCCGCCAGCAGGAAGCTCGCGTGGTGATTATGGTTGGTGAAGAATCCGCTGACGAATTGACTCACCGGTCCTGTCAGAAGGCGCGACCAGGGTTGGTTCGCGGCCTGCGCCAGACCGAGCAGAAGCGCGATGGCAAGTGCGATCGCGACGCCGCGCAGGATTGCGCGCCGGCGGGGCGGCGGTCCGGTCCGGATCGCGAGATAGGCCGCCAGTGCCGGCACGAGGAACAGGAACGCACGGATCGTCGCCTCGACATCCAGCGTGACCGGCCGCCACCGCGGCGCGCCGAAAACGGCGCGATCTATATCGGCCGCGATCTCGCGCAAGGGCAAGGCTTGCCAAAGCGCCGGCGGCAACGGCACCATTTGCAACAGCCAAAGCAACATCGCGGCCAGGATCAACCAATCCATCGTCCGCGGCCGGCGGAAATGCGAATGCCGGCTGCCCAGCGTGACACCGAGCAGTACGACGCCGATTGTTTCGGCAAGCCCCCGCAATGTCATGAAAGACGGATTGGTTCCGCCCAGCACCAGCATGGCGGCGACGGTCAGCGACCAGCTCCATCCGGCCACCAGCGAGACCAGAGGCAAGGCGACGTTTTCACCTTGTCCCCTATTTACCGCATCCAGTGTCGGTAAATCGGCTTTCCCGAATGCCATTCGTTCGATATCCGCCTGCTCTCACAATCCCCGCAATGCGGAGCGAACCATGCCCAGCCTGGCCGATTGGATCGGTAGTCTGTTTTATCTGTTTACGGGCATTGTGGCCTTGGCTGCAAGCGTGCGCGCGCCAACGCGCCGTTCGCGGCGGCATTGGCGCTTTATAACCACCTTCATAATCGCCCTGATCCCCTGGCGCCTCTTCCAGATGGAAGAAGCGGTGCGGGAAACGCTGCGCGCTGTATTGGTCACCGAGGAGCTGTATAGCACACGCGCGTATCTGCAGGCGCCGGCTGCCGCAGGCCTTATTGCCCTTGGAGCGATTGCGGTGGGCGCATATGTTGCACAAGCGAAGAGCCGGCCGTGGCAGCTGTCGCTGAGCGGACTCGCCATAGGCGCAATGTTGAGCCTGATGGTCATTCGCCTAGTATCATTACATATGCTCGACAGGTTGATTTATGCGTCGATCGGCCCGTTTCGCCTGCATTATTTCGTGGAATCTGCACTGCTCGTCGCGATCATCTGGGCTGCCACGCACCCTGAACCCCGACAGAACACTAGATATTTATGATTAAAATCAATTAGATGGTCTAGTTTCCTGCATCTGTAAACTCGAAATTAGGGGTTTTCACCTAGCATGCTGCATCGCAAAAAGATTTATGGGAACTCTTTTCCCAAAAGGGGTTTTCGTCTATTGCATCAGTCGTCTCTGGCGTTGGGGGCAAGAGAATTCAGGAGTGGCAAATGTCGTTTGTTAAGAATGGTCTCGCAGCAATCGCGGCCTTCGGGTTAATGGTTGCACCAATCGCAGTCCAGGCGCGTTCGACACAGGGCGCTCTGCCGACCGAACAGGCCAGCTTCACACGCGCCGGCGTAGCCACCGCCGATGGCGAAAGGCTGGGTGGCGATGGTGAGGGTACGCTACTCATCCTCCTGCTGATTTCCGCGGCTATCGTGGCTGCCATTATCATCATCGGTAGCGACGACGAGGATGAAGGTCCGGTCAGTCCGTAACGACAAGCCGCAGTGAGAATGCGGCCAGAAAATCGAATTTCTTTTTTCTTGGGAATGTTGGGGGCCTGAAACGCGTTGCCGCGTTTGCGGGAACAATCGTTGCAGGAAAGGTGACCATAAGGGTGGATGTTCGGGTTGAATCCGTAGAGCTGGTCACCGAAAAGGCTCCCCATGCTGGCCTCACCCGGCGGCTTTCCTATTCACTCGTCGTGCTTGATGCCCTGGTCCTGGTTACGAGTTTTTCGCTTGCAGCCATCGCCTGGCCAGGAGTCGCCCCGCTGGACACTTCTGTCTCGATCGCGGCGCTGATCATCTATCTCGCCCTTGCAACGAAGAGCGGCGCCTATTCGGGCGAAATGTTTGCGCTGTCCCGATCCGACCGTATCCGCGCTACAGTGAGCGCGGGCGTCGGCAACTTCCTTTCAGCGATCGCGATGGTCATCGTGCTGCTCTTCCTCCTCAGATCGGCAACCGCGGTCTCGCGGGCCGAAACCGTCCTTGGCACCATCTGCGCATGCACTGCGCTGGCCGCCGCCAGGTACTGGTGGGCGCAATGGGTCGGCCGCCGCTGGCCGGAAGGATTCTCCCGGGTCGCAATCATCGTCGACGAGCCGAGCACAGTCCCGCGCGAGGCATTCTCGATCGTGATCTATCCGGGCGAATGGCTCAATCCACGGCGCGATAGCCCGGAAATGTACGAACAGCTGTCGCAGATGGTCAATGGGTGCGAGCGCGTGGTCGTGGCCTGCCGCCCGGAACGGCGCCAGGATTGGCGCAACATGCTCCAGGGTTTCGGCATGCGGGTGGAAATGCTGGCGCCCGAACTGGTTGCTGCGGGCCCTCTCGCGCTTGACCGTTTCTTCGGCGTTCCCACGCTGGTGATCGACCGCGGTCCGCTCAAGGTTGCCGACCGCTTCGCCAAGCGAGCCATTGACGTGCTGGTGTCCGCCACTGCCCTTGTGCTGCTCGCTCCTTTGATGCTGGCAATCGCCATCGCCATCAAGCTGGACAGCGAGGGACCGGTGTTGTTCCACCAGAAGCGCCTTGGTCATGCCAATCGCAGTTTCCAGTTGTTGAAGTTCCGCACCATGCAGGTGGTTGCCAGCGACTCCGAAGGCCGGATTTCAACTGCGCGCGACGACGGCCGTATCACCCGGCTCGGGAAGTTCCTGCGGCG
>DASWIR010000032.1:0-6467 GCA_036397575.1 Alteraurantiacibacter sp.
CGCGCCGGAGAGGCGTTAGGCCCTTTTCGTTATCGTCATTGCGAGGAGCCGCAGGCGACGCGGCAATCCAGCTACGGCGGGACTGGATTGCTTCGCTCCGCTCGCAATGACGATACGTGCCTGAAAGCGACAAACCACAAACAAGTTCAGCATGACAGAGCCGGAGAATGAGACTCTCCCACGCGACACTCGACCGCATCCCGCCCGGCATCCCCCGCTTCGCCTACAACCGCAACGCACAAGCCATCGGCATCGTCCATTTCGGCATCGGCGCATTCCACCGGGCGCACCAGGCCTGGTACACCGATCTCGCGATGGATGCGGGCGCGCGCGGCTGGGCGATCTGCGGCATCTCGCTCCGTTCCGCCGGCGTGAAGGCCCAGCTTGCCCCGCAGGACGGGCTCTATTCGCTGGCGATGCATGGCAGCGAAGGAAACGAGACCCGCGTGATCGGCGCCGTGCGCGAGGTGCTGTTCGCCGGCGAGGATACCGCACTTATCGCGGAGCGGATCGCCAGCGGCGAGTGCCACATCGTCAGCTTTACCGTGACCGAGAAGGGCTACTGCCGTGCGGCTGACGGGTCGCTCGACCTCGCGCTGGCGGAGGCGGGCTTCTATCCCCTCCTCGCCCAGGGGCTGACGCGGCGCATGAAAGCGGGCCTGCCAGGAGTGACCCTGCTGAGCTGCGACAATCTTTCGGGCAATGGCGACGTGCTTGCGCGGCTGGTAGCCGAATATATCGCGGCCGGCGCGCCCGAAACGCTCGACTGGTTCGCGGCGGAATGCACCTGCCCCAATTCGATGATCGACCGGATCGTCCCGGCCAGCACCGAAGCGGACCTTGCCGGGGCCGAAGCCGCACTCGGCCTGCGCGACGAGGGCGCGGTCGTCACCGAAACATTCAGCCAGTGGGTGATCGAGGACAGGTTCTCCGGGCCGCGTCCGCCATGGGAGGATCACGGCGCCGAGATCGTCGCCGATGTTGCACCCTACGAAACCGCCAAGCTCAGGATGCTCAACGGCGCCCATTCCACGCTCGCCTATTGCGGGCTCGATCGCGGACATGAGTTCGTCCACCAGGCGATCGCCGCTCCCGAATTGCGGGCGCTCGCCGAAACACTCATGCGCGATGAAGCGGCGACAAGCTTCGCCCCGGCACCCGGGCAGGACCTCTCCGCCTATGCCGATGCGCTGATCGCACGGTTCGAAAATCCCGCGCTTAACCACCGGCTCGCGCAGATCGCGATGGATGGAAGCCAAAAAGTGCCGCAGCGCTGGCTGGAGACTCTCGCCTTTCATCAGGCGCAGGGCCAAAGCTGCCCCGCCCTGCTGACCGCGCTTGCCTCCTGGCTACGGCATATTCGCGGCGATGCGCGGCCGGTGGACGATCCGAAAGCGGATGAACTGGCCGCACTCTGGCAATCTGCCGGCCAGAGCGGGATCGCGCGCGCGCTGTTCGGCGAAGGCGGAATGTTCGCCGCGCATTGGCACGCAAGCGACGCGGAATTGCAGGAACTGAACGAAAAGCTGGGAGAGAGAATGTGAAAAACAGACGGGCTTTTTCCGTGCCCATCGCGACGCGACAGGCGGAGGGATATCCGGAGGTGTAATGGATGCTGAATCCGGTTGAGCATGACGGGGATTGAGGATGACCCCGCGTCTTGCCAACCTGAGAATTCCGGGAACCGCTGCGGCGACGGTTGGAAGAATGGACAAGAATCGCGGCACTTCTTTTACCACATCAGCTTGGCTGACGCTTCAATGTCCGCAATTGGCGGGAAGCGGACGTTTGGAGATTGCCGCTTGAGCGACGGCTTCTGAGCCGTCTGCGGACCGTCTGCTTTCAGAATCGCACAGGCGGAAGCGGACGTGAGTCGTTACCCTGGCAAAGCCAATCGGTCGTCGCCACTCCGTGTCGCCGAGCCCAAGAAATGGGCAGGGTCACCTCAAGCGCGACGGGCGAGCTCCTGCCTGGCGTGCCAGCCGTCGTCCGCGTCCATGGTCGCTTGCTGAACCATCCACTGGAGATAGTCGATCGGCAGCGCCGACCACGCTGTCCCTCTACGCATGCCAAACGTGATTACCCGCATGTGGCGCGGTGCGCTTATCCAAACGATCATCCGGTCGACTGTAGTTTCCTTGAGTCGTTCGCCCAACAGGTGTGCCGTTATCTTGCTGCCCGCCCCTCCTTCGTCGGAACGCATATACGGTGGGCTTTATGTCGATTTTTGCGTTGTCAATTCACTGCATCGTGCTGGTGTTCGCTGCGTAGAGGCGAAAGGACCCTTTGGGCCATAACAACAGGAGCAGCGTGGCCACAGCCAGCATGCCGATCGTCAGGATACTGCTTTCCGGTCCAGCGGGGCCACCGGTAAGAAAATCCGGGCCAGACGGCGCAAGTTGCACAAGCAAGGCCGGCAGCTGCAGATCGAACCCGGTGATCGGCACGGCAAAGCCGACGCCTGCGAACCAGTTCCAGCCGGCATGCCAGCCCATTACACCCCAGATGCTGCCTGCACGCCAGGCCCAGGAGCAAGCGAACAGTCCGAACATGAACGCCATGACGATTTCGCGAACCGGCTGATGCGGCGAGAAGTGGAGAAATGTGAAAGCGGACGAACTAGCGATGAACCCCGCCGTCAGGTTCCAGCGGCGCGTCGCCGTTGAAAGCAACCAACCACGGAAAATGAATTCCTCCACGCCCGATTGAACAACAAAGCAGGCCAGCAGAATAGCTATCCAGAATAGCGATGCAGGGGAGGCAAAGGCAGGAAGGACATCTTTGCTGACATAGCCCCCGGCAAGCCAGATCGAAATGATCGCCAACGCCATCATCCCAACTCCTACCGTCAGTCCTGCCAAATGCTTGCGCAGCCGATGCGCGCCAGTCAAACCCAAGGTCGCCAGGCCGCGGCGCTCGACGAACCGGGACCAGGCCCAGACGGAGGCTCCCATCGCCACGAATGGTAGCAGCAGAAGCAGGCAAAACCCGAACGCGGACAGTGGCTTTCCCTTGGCATCGACCAAGCCGATCCATTCAAGGCCAAAATCGAACGGGACGCTGGAGAATGCGACAAGCAGGATGCAGACGATTGGCGATAGCCACGCCCAAGGCAGCCAGCCGCGATGCGGCTCCGGCGAGAAGATCGTTTGGGTCATTCTGCCCCGGTAGCCCTGAGCTGCAGCGGATTATAGAATGATTGTGCGCAGCTGCTCGGGCCGGTGCCAAGCCGATGGCGTGGTCCCAAAAGTGCGCCTGAAAATTCGGCCAAAGTGGCTTTGGTCCGCAAATCCGGCCTCGTGAGCAGCCGCGGCCATGCCAAGCCCGCTGCGCAGCAGCTGTCTGGCGCGCTCAAGTCTGCGGCATTGCAGATAGCGATAGGGACTGGTCCCCAACAGCGCGCGGAAATCGCGCGAAAGCTGCCAGCGGTCATATCCGGCAATTCCTTCCAGCTGTTCCAGGCTTGTCCCGGGTTCTGGAACGCTGTCGAGGAATTCGCGGACGCGCATGACAGCTTCACGATTGACAGTCCGCTTGGCCGGCGGGCCGCCTTCGCGGCGTTGCATGGCGGAAACGAGCTGCTGGAGTGCGTCCTGATAGCCGAACGGCTCATTCTCGGCAGAGCACATTGTAATCAGGCGAAGCGCCGAACTGACCAGATCGGAGTCGGTTGAAACCCCTTCGGCCAGAAATGGCAGCGCGGCTCCGCCGATCACGGTCTGGACATGGGCAGGCGGCAAATAGGCCGCCCGGTAGGAAAAGCCGGTTTCGTCGCAGCAGTATCCATCGTGCACTTCGTCCGGATGCAGGATCATCGCTTGCCCGGGCAGCGACCGCCACCGATTGCCGCGGTAGTTGAACGACTGGACCCCGGCCGTGGTCACCGCGATAGTATAGGTATCGTGGCGATGAGGCGAAAACGCACCCACACGAAGCTGCGCTTCAATCAGCTCAACCTTGGAACGATGCAGACCGATATCCTTAATTTCCGAATTGGACGGCATACAATGGATTTTCTGTCGCAACCGATCGTTAGCAAGGATCCTGTCAATCCGGCACCAACGTTTGGTGGCTTTGATAACTCGCTCACACCTCTAAACCGGATCGAGGATAAGCGCCTCAAGTTTTGGGCATGGGATACCGAATCTAGGTCCGCTTTGTAGGTTCTCTGCTCTGAATTCGGACAGTCGAATTTGTCCCCAAGCCCTTCCGTTCCACCAGCATCGAATTTATGTCCGCTTTCAGGCGATCGGCCGCAGAGCGTCAATGTCCGAAATTGGGCGCAAAGCCGGCGCTAAGGCTGGTTCATGCGAATGTCTGCTTTTGGGTCGTTTTCAGACGGTCGGAGCGCCACAACCCCAAAAGAAAAGACCGCCGCCTCACGAGTGAGACGGCGGCCAATTCGTCAGCCGGTACATAAAGGGAGGATGCTACCAGCTGGCGCGCACACCGAATGATATTCGCCTGTCGTTCACGAAGTAGGACCGCGGGCCGATCAGTCCGTCGGCGGTGAATTGCTGCAAGGTCGTGGTGACCTCGTTCAGCAGGTTCGTGCCCTGTACGGCGAGCTTGATGTTGTCGGTCACGCTATAGAAGATCGACGCGTCGAGCTGCCCCGTATCGTCATTGAAGACGGGATAATAGGGGAAGATCACGTCGCGCGCGGTCAGCAGGAAGCGCGAGCGCCAGTTATAGGAAGCGCGCACCGAGATCGGCCCCTTCTCGTAGAACAATGTGGCGTTCACATTGTGCTTCGAAAGCTGCTCGAGCGGCAGATTGCCGGCTTGCAGGTTGGAATCCTGCCCCGGATTCTCGAGATCGCCGCCGATCACGGCATTGGGGACGCCTTTGCTCTCGATATAGGTGTAGTTGCCCGAGAAGCCGAGCCCGTCGAATGGCGCAGGCAGGAAGTCGTATGTCTGCTGATAGGCAAGCTCGATGCCCTTGACCGTGCCGTTGTCGTCCCGGAAATTCTGCGGACCACGAACAAAGACCGGCATGGTCACCCCATTATTGGTCATTTGGCGCAATTCCACCGCGTCGTAGAAGAAATCCGACACGGTCTTGTAGAAAGCCGTCGCGGTCAGCGAGCCGACATCGTCGAAATACCATTCGGCTGTCAGGTCGAACTGAGTTGCCTTGGCAGGGTCGAGGTGCGGATTGCCCGCATTGGCCTGGAAACGGAAACCCGCGTCCCGATTGACCCCGATCGTCAGGAAGTTGCGCGTATAGCGGAAATCCGGCCGTGCCATGGCCCGCGAAACTGCAAAGCGGAATTGCACCTCCGGCGACAAGGATAGTCTCATATTCAGGCTGGGCATCCAGTCCGTATAGGACCGGTCCACGATTTCCGGAACGAAGGACCCATCCGTAAACTGCTGCGCCGCGGCATATACCTCAGGCGGCAGGTCGCACTCCGCGGGCAAATTCAGCCCTCCCGGCGGAGCGTTCGGCGGATTGGGATCGCAGGTATCCTCAAAGGGGTCACCGCCCCCGACAGCATTGGCTTGCGGAAACTGGATCGAGCCGTCCGAATTGAGCCCGGTCTGAACCAGGCGAACGCCGACATTGCCGCTGATATTGGGATAGTCCTCGTACTCATCATTGCCGAAGGAAACCATGAGATAGGCGGCCTTGGTGTCTTCCGAGACTACCTGGATGTCTGACGGGAGGAACGGGGTCCCGGCAATCGCGTTGGGGCGATCGGCCAGCCGCTGCCAGCCGACACCGCCGCCCGCCGCGCCGTCCTGGCCGAAGCGGTAGAATTGCTCGACCGAGTCCAGAAAATCGGAGGATCCCTCATAGTCGTCGACCAGGTCGCCGGTATAATACCAGCCCCCAACCGGCCCTGGCGTCGCGCCGCGGAAGAAATTGTCGAAATCGTAAAACGCTGTCTGGTCGCTGCCGAATTCGTCGAAGAACACGGCGCTGCCGGAATTGCCGCCCCACACTTCGGACAGGCGGCCCCAATTGTAGGTGGTGGAGCGCACGGTCTGGTCGCGATCCGAATAGCGCACGCCGACCTTGAAACGCTTGATGAAGCTGTCGGGGCCGAAATCATATTCCGCATCGCCGCGGAACGCCCATTCGGCGCCGTCGCTTTGCTCGATATGGTCCATTGCCGCGCGCCAGAATGTGTAGCGGTTCGAGGAGAAATATTCCTGGTCCGAAAGGTTATCCATTTCGGTCGGCGTAGCCCAGGTCGCACGGGTATTCTGCGGTTTTGTGGCTACCAGCACGGGAATATTGCCTCTCAGATCGAGCATCTGGTCGGCGAAGGTCGAGCCGAATACGGAGACGTCGAGATTGTCCGTACTCGCCTCGGTATATTGCGCGTCGAAATTGAACTTCCAATTGTCGTCCGGCGCATATTTGAAGTTGAACCCGATATCCTGGTTCAGAGTCTCCTGGTGAACATCGCGCTTGGCCAGCGATTGCTGCAGGCCGCCCGTCGGAACCCGGGCGCC
>DASWIR010000033.1:0-3452 GCA_036397575.1 Alteraurantiacibacter sp.
TGCGCGCAACTGGCCTCCGCATTGCTGCGAATTGCAGCCGAGGAGCCGCTGCGCGCCGCGCTCGAGCGTTTCGTGCCGCTCTATCGCGATGCGATGGTGCGGCGCTTCTGCTGGCGGCTGGGCGTTTCCCAGGCGGATACCGACCGCGATATCGCGCTGATCACGGCTGCGGAGCAGGAGATGAAGGCCCGCGAAACCGGACCCGACGAGTTCTTCTTTGCTCATCGCGGCGGCCGCAATGGCGACGGCGCACTGGCAGAGGCGCTGGAGGGCCGCGAAAGCACCGCTTCGGACCATGCCTACTGGTCCGATCCGCAACCGCAATCCATGCTGATCGACGAAGTCGAGGAGCTGTGGTCCCATATAGACAGGCATGATGACTGGCGGCCTCTTCAGGAGAAGATCGCCGCAGTCCGGCGGATGGGCGAAGCCCATGGCCCCGCACCGGCGCCAGCCGGCCATATCGGGGGTTGGTAACCTCAACGAAATCAAAGGCGCACTGGTCTGATTAAGCTTATATCGCTATCAGGCGCGCCAATGTCCGGCTCTACGAGCGGAACGAGGATTTGCGGCAAGAGTGAGCAACAGGGAAATCATCTCGATCGAACCGGCCACCGGCCAGGAGCTGTGGCGGGGCGAGCATGGCGATGTCGACGAGACTGTCGAGCGCGCCAGGCAAGCATTCCCTGCCTGGGCATCGCAGGGACTGGCCACACGCATCGAGTTGCTGCGCCGTTTCGTCAATGAATTGCGCAAGGATTACGATGCATTCGCCGAACTGATCGCCCGCGAAACCGGCAAGCCGCTGTGGGAATCGCAGACCGAAGTCGACGCGGTGATGAACAAGGTAGAGATTTCGGTCAGCGCCTATGCCGAGCGTACGGGCATGATGAAGCTCGACAGCGCATTGCAGGGCGCGGCGGCGGTGCGGCACAAGCCGCACGGAGTTATGGCCGTGCTGGGGCCCTATAATTTCCCCGCGCACCTGCCTAACGGCCATATCATCCCTGCCCTGATCGCCGGCAATACGGTGGTGTTCAAACCGAGCGAGAAAACCCCCCTTGTCGGCGCGATGCTGGTCAAGCTGTTCCACCGCGCCGGGATTCCCGAAGATGTGGTGCAGTTGCTGATTGGCGGGCCGGACGAAGGTAAGGCACTGGTCGACCATCCGAGTGTCGGGGGCGTATTGTTCACCGGCTCAGCGCAGGTGGGCATCGCGATCAACAAACGGCTGGCGAGCAATCCGAGCAAGATCGTCGCGCTCGAAATGGGCGGCAACAATCCTATCGTGTTGTGGAATACCCCCAAGCTGCTCGATGCGGCTATCCTGATCGTGCAATCGGCTTTCACCACCGCAGGCCAGCGCTGCACCGCGGCGCGGCGGCTGATCGTGAAGTCGGACCTGTACGATCAGGCGATCGAGGAAGTGAAGAAGCTGGCCGACCGAATGATCATAGGCGGGCCAATGGACGAGCCCCAGCCCTTCATGGGGCCGGTGATCGACCAGCAGGCGGCAGACCAGCTTTCCGATGGCTTTCTCTACTTCGTCAGCAACGGCGGCAAGCCGATCAAGCACATGACCCAGCCAAGGGAGGGCCTGCCTTTCCTAACGCCGGGCATCGTCGATGTCAGCGAAATGAAGGAACGGCCCGATGTCGAACTGTTCGGACCGCTGCTGCAGGTGAGCAAGGCCGACGATTTCGACGAGGCGATCGCAGAGGCGAATAATACGCGTTTCGGCCTGTCGGCTTCCCTGATCGGCGGCACACCGAAGGATTTCGAACACTTCTGGGCAGAGATCCGCGCGGGCGTAATCAACTGGAATCGGCCGACAAATGGCGCCTCGTCCAAGGCTCCGTTCGGCGGAATCGGCCTGTCGGGCAACCATCGTCCAGCCGCCTGGTATGCTGCGGACTATTGCGCCTATCCGGTCGCCAGCACCGAAATGGAGCAGCCGCGCGCAACGGTGGGCGTCGGCTTCAAGGATTAGGTCCCTTACCGGTCCGAACGGACGGGGCGGACATTGCCCCCAGCGTCTTCACGCGGATGCCCGCCCCTACCCCCACCTCCCGGCGGGGGGTTCCGCTCACGCGCCGCCGGTGATCAGCTCGACTTCGGTCGAACCGTCGCCCAGGCTGCGGGCATAGACGATGAAGGATTCCTCGCCCTTCGCGCCGCCGATGATGTTGTATTCGCCGTCATTCGCGTGCTGGGCGGTGAAGCCGGCATTGGCCGCGCGCGTATAGTAGAAATCGATCACTTCGGAGAGCGGGACGCCGCTGAGGAAATTGACCACCCGCAGCGCGCAATTGCCTTCATCCGTGCCTGCAGCCTCCTGCACCGCGCCGCTGGGATAGACCGGGAAGGTTTCGGGCAACCTGGCGGCCCATTCGGTAGTGTATTCGGCCTTGTCGACGCATGCGGCATTGGCGCCGGGTGCCGCGGCAGCGCGCGCGGCGACGGCGAGTGCCGCATCATTTGCAAGCGAACCGGAAACTTCCTGCGCTTCGGGCGCCTTCTTCATCTTGCCCGGCCCGCCGACCAGCTTGAGCGCCGCCGAGCGAGCCGTTGCGATCGCTTCGGGCGTCATCGCCGTTGCCGGCAGCGTGCCTGTCGGCGGGACGGAGAGAGCGCTGTTGGCAGCATTCTGACCGGCCAGGTCCGGATCGACCATGATCTCGTCATTGAGGGCGGCGTCGGTTCCGGCATTGCCCGCATCGTCGGCGGTATTGCCGCCGCAAGCCGACAACAGCAGGGCCGGAGCCAGCAGGACGGTAGCAATTCTGGCGTTGGATTTCATCTCGGGCACCTCAGAGCTGTCAGGGTTGGCGCCCCTCTACCAAACGGCGCGGCTAAAAGTGCCTTCGAAGGCAGCGCCGTCCCACTTCGGGATAACGGTCGCGGGAAGAATGAAGGCGCCCGCCAGTCCGGAGAGACCTGACGGACGCCTTCGCGCCACTGCTCGGCACCAACGGGTTGGGCGGGGCACGCCCCCATCCCCCTCCGTTCGCCCAGAGGAGGTTTGGAGCCGAATGGCTGAAAACCGTCTCGAAGGGCTGGGGCAAGCATTGCACCTGTGATTCGAGACGGAATCTCGATCTGCGATCTCCGTTCCTCCTCAGCACGAATGGTGCAAATTCCAAGGTCTATGGATCAAACACCAGGTTCGATCTGCCCGCCTCAGCGGCAGCGTGTGTCCGACCGGTCGATCTCGCGGCCCAGGAAGCCGCCGCCGACCGCGCCGAGGATGACGCCAAGCGTCTTGTCGCCGCGCCCTGCCACTTCGTTGCCGATCAGGCCGCCGACAGCGGCACCGATCAGCAGACCGGTCGTGCCGTCGTCCTTACGGCAGTAATAGCGCCCATTCTGGCCTCGCCAGACGCGCGTGTTGCGATGGACGCGGTCACCGTAATAACGATCATTGCCGCGCCCACTATAACGGCGGTCATACC
>DASWIR010000034.1:0-2123 GCA_036397575.1 Alteraurantiacibacter sp.
GGGATCGTCGCTCAGGCGCGCTTCGATGCCTGCCGCTTGAAGTTTCGCGATCCCTCTGCCTGCCGTGCGCGGATCCGGATCGCCTATGCCGATTACGACCTCTGTTATGCCCGATTTCGCCACCAGTCCCGCGCAGTCGGGCCCCCGCACACTCTCATGCGCACAAGGCTCGAGCGTGACATAAAGTGTCGCGCCTCTGGCCGCATCGCCGGCCTTTTCCAGCGCGATCACCTCTGCATGGGGACGGCCTCCCGCAGCGGTCCAGCCGCGCCCGGCGACTATTCCATCCTTGACGATAATCGCCCCGACCGCGGGGTTGGGGCGGCTGATTGGCCGGGCGCGCGCGGCCATGGCCGCCGCTGCCCCTAGCCAGCGCCGGTCGTCTCTATTCGCCTTCAACCGCCTGCTCTTGCCGCTGCTGCTCTGCTTGCTGCGCGAGGATCGCTTGCTGCTCGCGCTCGGCTGCGGCCCCTTCCGCGGCGCGTTCGGCCGCGATCTCGCGTTCCATCTCGTCGACATCCAGCCCTGTGGCCCGGCCCAGCGCGCGGTAGAGTTCGCGACGGCGCTCGGCGGCGGCTTCGCGCTGTGCGTTCAGTTCTTCCTGGCGCCGCTGGTTGGCGAGGTTGGAAGCCACGATCTCCTCGTCCGTTCGATCGGGTGCAAAACTGGTGATGTAAGTGACGGACGGTCGTGCGGGCTCGCCGCGCTGGCTATCGGGAATGGCGACCGCGAAAATCGCGAAGGTCATGGCCAGTGCCACGCCGAGCACCTGCCAGCGATGGGGATTCGGCTGCGACCAGACTTCGAGCAGGTCACCGAATGCGCCGCGCGGTGATATGTTCCGCCAATAACTCATGGAGACAAGATAGGGCGCAGCGCGCCGATGCGCCAGCGATTTGGCCGGCGCAGCGCCTGAACTGCGGTCAGTCGTATTCAACGCGTATCGGGATGCGGCCGCGGAAATTGCCGCCTCGGGCGCCCCTGGTGCTCAGCCGTCCGCCGAAATTGAATTCGAGCAACCCGTTCTCGTCGAGCCGCGGCATGGCTTGGAGACTAGTGCGAAATTCGCTTACCTCGGCTTCGGCCCCATGGGGCGAGCGCAAGGTGACGTTGCTGGGCATTTCGATGCGCAGGTAGCGGAGCGGCTCGCCGGTGATTATCACACGCCCGCTCACGGCAAAGCCGCCCAGGTCGATCATTCCGGCTTCGGTCCATTTGCGGCCTGTCTCCGGGTCGATGCTGGCGCTGCCGTCTGCGCGGCCTGCGAGCGCCAGTCGTGAAAAGGAAAGCCCGTTATCGATTTCAACGCGGAGCGGCGCATCGGCCCTCTGCCGTTCGGCTTCCTTGCATAGCTTGCAGCGCGGCGTGCCCTCATCCTGCGCGAATGCAGATGTGACCGCGAAGACCGCGAGGAGGGTGGCGAAAACGCCTTTCATGGCGCAATTATCGCCGATCAGGGTTAATGCGTCGTTAGCATTCAGTCGAATTGCACATAGAGGCTGCGGCCCTGTGTTTTCAGCCATTTATCCGCCGCCATGGCATCGCTGTCGAAGATTCGTGCGAACAGTGCATGGAATTCGCGCGAATGATCGAAATGGACGAGATGCGCCACTTCATGCGCAACAACGGAGCGGCGAACATGATCGGGCGCTTGCACCAGCCGCCAGTTGATCCGTACAGTGCCGTCCGACGAACAGCTCCCCCAGCGGCGGCGGGCGCGGGAGAGGCGCAATCTGGGGGCGGCCACTTCGGCGGCGGTGCAATAATGCATAAGATCCGCTTCCATCAGAGCCTGCGCCTCGCCTTCCAGCCAGCGGCGCAGCCGGGCAACCAGGCTGCTTTCCGGCCCGCCAAGCCGGATGGCATCATCTAGCAGAACGGGTTTGCGCGACACCTCGGGGAGCCAGCTCACCTCCAATTCCGCGCCGCGATAGGCGATCGTACCGCCGGGGCGTGGCGGTTCGCGGGTCGGGATGCGGTTCAGCGCTTCGGCAATCCATCCGGCCCGGCTTTCGGCAAATTCCAGCGCCTCGCGTGTCGAAGCCCAGCGCGGAAGGGTAAGCTTCACATGCGTGCCGTCGTCCGCCACACGCAGGATCATCCGCTTTGCGCCTTTCCGCCGC
>DASWIR010000035.1:0-6592 GCA_036397575.1 Alteraurantiacibacter sp.
TTCAAGCGTGAGGAGGCGATGGCCGGGGGGGCGACGCTGCAGGCGCCGGAAACGGTGTTTTTCAGCTGGGATACCGAGATTGGCAGGGACGTCACTGTCGAGCCGAACGTGGTCTTCGGCCCCGGCGTTTCGGTGGCCGACAGCGCGGCTATCCGCGGTTTCTCTCATTTGACGGGCGCGACGATCGGCGAGGGTGCGGAAGTCGGGCCGTTTGCGCGCCTGCGGCCCGGAGCGGTGCTGGAGAACGGGTCCAAGGTCGGCAATTTTGTCGAGATCAAGAACGCGGTTCTGGGGCCGGGGGCCAAGGCCAATCATCTCGCCTATCTGGGCGATGCAACGGTGGGCGAGAAGGCCAATATCGGCGCCGGCACCATCACCTGCAATTACGATGGCTATTTCAAGCATAGGACGGTGATCGGCGCGCGTGCGTTTATCGGGTCGAACAGCGCGCTGATCGCGCCCGTCAATATCGGCGAGGATGCGATCGTCGCGGCCGGTAGCGCGGTCAGCCGCGACGTCGCCGATGGCGAGCTGCGCATCGAGCGGGCAGAGCAACTGGTAAAGCCCGGCTGGGCCGACCGTTTCCACGATGCTATGCGCAAGAAGAAGGCGGCGGAGAAGAAGAACTAGATTGACATGATATCATGATATGATATCAGTATATCACTATGTCGAGAATCCTCGCCGATCTGCCAGACGACGACATCAAGTGGCTTGACCGCATCGCTGCCGAGCAGGGCAAATCGCGTGCGGCAGTGCTGCGCGAGGCGGTGAGCGCCTATAAAGCGCAATCGCCGCCATCAAGCGACAAGGACTGGCTCAATCAGGCTTTCGGCATCTGGAAAGACCGCACCGACATTGGCGATTCGGTCGAATGGCAGCGGCGCGAACGGGCGTCTTGGACCCGGCCATGGGATGACGATTACGAAGAGGTCAAGGCCGAATTCCCCGATCTGTTCGACGAATATGACGACCGCGAACGCGAGCGCTATCTCGCGATGGTAAAGGGCACGAAGTACGATCAGAAGCGCTCCGACACGTGAGCGGTTATTCCTTCGACAGCAATATCCTGATCGACGCGCTCAACGGCGAGCCAGTCGCCCATACCGAGATTGCGAAGGTCGATCATCCATGGATCAGCCGAGTGACCTGGATCGAAGTATTATCCAAGGAACGCGGAGCAACGCTTCGAAACATCGAGCGCTTCCTTGGCGGATTTTCGATCGACGAGCTGGACGCGCGAATTGCGGACCACGCCGCAGCGCTACGTCGCGAAAGGCCCAGGCTCAAGCTCGCCGATTCCGTGATTTTGGCTTCGGCACAGGTCAACAATCGCATCCTCGTTACGCGCAACATCAAGGACTTCCCTGCCAATATGCCGGGCATCCGAGTGCCAAGATACCTTTAGAGAAAGTGATCCCATGTGTGGAATTATCGGCATTGTCGGAAATCAGCCAGTCGCCGGCCGGCTGGTCGATGGCCTCAGGCGCATGGAATATCGCGGTTACGACAGCGCCGGGATCTGCGTTATCGAAGATGGTGAGCTTGTACGCCGCCGCGCGGAAGGCAAGCTCGCCAACCTTGTCGCCGAGCTTGGCGCCCATCCGACGGACGGCCAAGTCGGCATCGCCCACACACGCTGGGCCACGCATGGCGCGCCCACGACGCAGAACGCGCATCCCCATGCGACCTCCGAAGTCGCGATCGTCCATAACGGCATCATCGAGAATTTCGCCTCATTGCGCACCGAGCTGCTGGGACGCGGCCGCACTTTCGAGAGCGAGACCGACAGCGAGATCGTCGCTCACCTGATTTCCGAGCAGATCGAAGGGGGCAAGTCGCCCGAAGAGGCCGTGGGCGCCGTGCTTCCGCGCCTGCGGGGGGCCTTCGCGCTTGCCATCGCCTTTCGCCAACACCCGGACTTGCTGGTCGGCGCGCGGCTGGGTTCGCCGCTGGTAGTCGGGCTTGGGGAGGGGGAAACCTATCTCGGTTCCGACGCCCTGGCGCTGGCCGCGCTGACCCAGCGGATCGCCTATCTCGACGAAGGCGACTGGGTGGCGATCACGCGCGAAGGCGCGCAGGTCTATGACAGGGACAACCAGCCCGTCACACGCGAAGTGGTTTCCTCCGGCGCCAGCGCCGCGGCGATCGAGAAGGGCAATTTCCACCACTTCATGCAGAAGGAGATATTCGAGCAGCCGACCGTAGTCGCGCAGACGCTTCGATCCTATCTCCGCCCGCTGGAACGCAAGGTCGCCCTGCCGCAATTCGATTTCGACATTTCCGCGATCGACCGCGTCACCATCGTGGCTTGCGGCACGAGCTATTATGCCGCGATGGTCGCCAAATACTGGTTCGAGAGCTTTGCGCGCGTGCCGGTGGACATCGATTTCGCCAGCGAGTTCCGTTACCGCGATCCGATCCTCGAATATGGCGGTTTGGCGCTGTTCATCTCGCAGAGCGGCGAGACCGCCGATACGCTGGCGGCGCTGCGTCATTGCAAGGCGGCGGGGCAGACCATTGCGGTGGTGGTGAACGTACCCACCAGCACCATGGCCCGCGAGGCGGACCTGCTGTTGCCGACCCATGCCGGGCCGGAAATCGGGGTAGCCTCGACCAAGGCCTTTACCTGCCAGCTTGCGGTGCTCGCCGCCCTCGCCGCGCATTTCGCGGTGAAGAAAGGCCGGATGAGCGCCGAGGAAGAGGCGAAGATCGTTGCCCACCTGCTGGAAGCGCCGGCCAGCCTCAATCTCGCGCTGGAACATGACGAGGAAATCAAGGCGATGGCGCATCTCATCGCCCCGGCACGCGACGTGCTTTACCTGGGGCGCGGGCCTGATTTTCCGCTGGCGCTGGAAGGCGCCCTGAAACTGAAGGAAATCAGCTATATTCATGCCGAGGGCTATGCCGCCGGCGAGATGAAGCACGGCCCTATCGCGCTGATCGACGAAGCGGTGCCGGTGATAGTGATCGCGCCGTCCGGCCCGCTGTTCGAGAAGACCGTTTCCAACATGCAGGAAGTGCGGGCGCGCGGGGGCAAGATCGTGCTGATTTCCGATGCGGCGGGCCTTGCCGAAGCGGGCGAGGGCTGCATGGCGACCATAGAGATGCCGCAGGTCCATCCGCTGATCGCACCGCTCGTCTATGCCGTGCCGGTGCAGCTGCTTGCCTACCATGTGGCCTGTGCCAAGGGCACCGATGTCGACCAGCCACGCAATCTCGCCAAGTCGGTTACAGTCGAGTAATAAATCAACGGTTTAGCGGCGCTTTACTCAGTCCTAACCAATCTCCCCTATTCGCGGGCGGGTGAACGATGCCTCGCCCGAGCTTCCGCAGCTTCCGCTGCGAATGGACGATATGGCTATTATCGGCCTGACCGAGCCGCCCAATGGCGACTGGGCGCAGCTGCGCGCGCTTCAATATGCCGGGCTCCACAAGGTGATGCAGACGCGCATGATCACACATGCGATCGCCACCATACTCACTCTGTCTCTCTATATCGGCAAGGCTCCGCCGCTGGGACTCGTTGCCTGGGTGCTGGCCGTAGCTGCCGTGCTGTGGAACGCACTGAAGATCGACAGCAGCCTGGCCGATGTCGACCGGCGCAGGATGACACGCCGCGAATACTGGATGCAGGCCGCGGCAAATTTGGGCATCGCTTTCGCCTGGTCCATCCCGCTGGTGTTCTTCACACCTTACGGTTCCGATGCCGACCAATATGCGCTGTGGACTCTGGTCGCGATGCTTGTGGTCGGCTCGGCGCTGGCCATGGCGGCAGTGCCGCTGGCCACGATTATTTTTTCCGCCGTCACCGGCGTCACTGCGATCCTCGTCTTCTCACTCGCGGGAGACTATGCTTTCGCCACCGTAATCGCGGCGTTCATCGCCCTCACTATCTCCGGCACGACCCGCGGCGCGCGCACCTATCTGTCGGCACGGATCGCAGAGCTGGGTGTGGCTGAAAAGAGCGAAGTCGTCTCGCTGCTGCTGCGCGAATATGAAGATAACGAAGCGGACTGGCTGTGGCAGATCGACACGGTGCGCCGGGTCCGCTCGGTCAGCCCTCGCTTCGCCTTCGCACTGGGGCTGGAGCCGCGCGAAATCGAAGGCAGGAGCTTCATCGAACTGGTCGCGGGCGAGACCTGGGCGTCGGGGCAATTCCCGCCCAGCCTGCACGATTTGGCCGAGCGGCTGAAAAGGCGCGAGAGCTTCTCCAACCTTATCGTACAGGTAAATGTAGCCAATGGCCGCCGCTGGTGGGAGCTTTCGGGCACGCCGATCCTCGATGAGGCAGGTAATTTCGGGGGCTTCCGCGGCGTGGGCTCGGACGTCACCGACAAGCGCGAATCCGACGAGAAGATCGCCTATCTCGCGCGCTATGACACACTGACGGGCCTGCCCAACCGCCTGATGCTAACCGAGGCGCTGGGCGATGCGATGCGTTTTGCCGGGCAATGGAAATCGCGCTGCGCCTTTCTGATGGTCGACCTCGACAGATTCAAGGCGGTCAACGATTCCCTCGGCCATATGGTCGGCGACCGGATGCTGGAGCAGGTTTCCGCGCGGCTGAAGGGCATCATCACCGATAATGAATTCTGCGGCCGGCTGGGCGGCGACGAATTCGCGATCGTGATCCGCGATGCGTCGGACAGGGAACTGATCGACCGCGTGGCGCGCAATGTGATCGACGTCCTTTCGCATCCCTATGACGTCGACAATCATATGCTCTATGTCGGTGCGAGCGTGGGTTCGGCGATCGGGCCGCGGGACGGCAATTCGGTCGAGATGCTGATGCGCAACGCCGACCTTGCGCTCTATCGTGCGAAAGATGATGGGGGTTCGCAGCACCGCGTGTACGAGCCCAAGCTTCATGCCGATGCGGAAGAGCGGCGGCGCATGGAATTCGCGCTGAGGCACGCGGTAAGCCGCAACGAACTCCTGCTCAATTTTCAGCCGGTCGTGGATGCGAACACGGAAGAAGTGGTGAGCTTCGAAGCGCTGGCGCGCTGGAAGAACGACGAATTCGGTTTTGTCAGCCCGGCCAAGTTCGTGCCTTTGGCGGAAGAAACCCGCCTTATCGTGCCGATCGGCCAGTGGGTCCTCGAGGAATCGTGCCGCCAGGTTGCGCGTTGGCCCGAAACCGTCAAGATCAACGTCAACGTCTCGGTCGAGCAATTGCTCGAGCCCGGTTTTTCGGACGTGGTTGTCGCGATCCTCAACCGCCACGGGGTCCCGCCGCACAGGGTCGAGATCGAAGTGACCGAGAGCATTTTCGTACGCGACGCGGTGATCGCCAGCCGGTCGCTCGAAAAGCTGTTGGCAATCGGCTGCTCGATCGCGCTCGACGATTTCGGTACCGGCTATTCCTCGCTTGCCTATCTGCGCGACTTTCGTTTTTCGACGATCAAGATCGATCGCACCTTCGTGCAGGGGGCGGCGCAGAACAATGCGGAAAGCATCGCCATCGTCCGGGCCGTTGTCGCCATGGCGGAGAGCTTGCAGATGACCACTACCGCGGAAGGCGTGGAGGACGCGGACGAGGCCCGGCTAATCCGCGAGATGGGTTGCACCAAGATCCAGGGTTACTATTTCGGCCGTCCTATGCCGACCGAGGAGGCCTATGCACTGGCCCACCGGGCGGGCCCGTTGCAGCCAGCAGCGATTGCCGCGGCTTAAGCTCTGACCAACGCCTCGATCACGCTTTCGAACAGTTTGCGACCGTCAGTGCCGCCATGGGCGGGATCGATGGCGCGCTCTGGGTGCGGCATCATGCCCAGCACATTGCCGGCCGCATTGAGCACGCCGGCAATATCGCGGCGCGAGCCATTGACGTTTTCCACGTAGCGGAAGGCCACGCGGCCTTCTCCTTCGAGCCGGTCGAGCGTGTCTTCGTCGGCGAAATAATTGCCGTCGTGATGCGCAAGAGGAACCCGGATTATCTCGCCCGCTTCGTAGCGGGAAGTGAAGAGCGACTGGCTGTTCTCGACCTTCAATTCCACCGTACGGCAGATGAAATTCTGGCTGCCATTGCGCATCAGCGCGCCGGGCAGCAGGCCGCTTTCCGTCAGCACCTGGAAGCCGTTGCATACGCCCAGCACCGGCACACCGCGATCGGCGGCGGCGATAACCGAGCGCATCACCGGGCTTTTCGCCGCCATTGCCCCGGATCGAAGGTAGTCGCCGTAGGAAAAGCCGCCGGGCAGGGCGATGAAATCGAGGTCGCCGGGAAGCTCCGCATCGCCGTGCCATACGCGGATCGCGGGTGCGCCGCTGACCGCCTCCAGCGCCACCGCCATGTCGCGGTCGCAATTCGACCCCGGGAAGGTAACGACGGCGCCGCGGAAAGACATCAGACCGTCTCCAGCTTCTCGATCCGGTAATTCTCGATCACCATGTTCGCCAGCAGCTTTTGGCACATGTCATCGAGCGTCTCGTCCGAGACGTCGTCGGCCACTTCCATTTCGATCATCCGCCCGACCCGCACATCCTCCACGCCGGAAAAGCCGAGCCCTTCCAGTGCATGGTGAACGGCGCGGCCCTGCGGGTCGAGCACGCCGGGCTTGAGGCTGACGAAGACGCGGACTTTCATCGG
>DASWIR010000036.1:0-2310 GCA_036397575.1 Alteraurantiacibacter sp.
TCGATCGCGCTGCAGTATGGGCTCGACTATCCGGATGAAGTGAAGGGCCTCGTGCTGATGACGGTTGCGGCGCGGCCCAAGGTGCGCGCGCCGGGCACCTACGAAATGCGCCTGCGCGCACCGCAAGACCCGAAGGTCTACGAAGAATGGCTCGCGTTCCAGCGGACCGCGATGCACCTGGTGGAACCGGGCTTGCGCGAGCGCCTCATGGCGCGGCACCGCCAGGTAGGCCCGCTGTCCCAATACCACGACCTGATGGCGATCGATGCCTTCGACGTGCGCGATCGCATCGCAACCCTCAAACCGAAACTCCTCCTCCTGCGCGGCCTACGGGATCACGGCAATCCGCCGGAGTACGAGAAAGAGATCCATGAAGCAGTGCCGGGCTCCAAGTACGTAACGCTCGCTGACGCCGGGCATTTCCCGCCAGTGGAAATCCCGGACAAGGTCAACGCACTGATCGAGGCGTTCGTGGCCGCGCTGTGACGAGACTCCAAGCCTGGCATGTACTTTTTGCACGCTTAGGATTTTTAGGAAAGGGAACGCCGGTCATGAATAACTCAGGTCGCCCGCTCATCGGTTTTCGGATTGCCGTTGGCGCCGCTCTTGCGCTGCTCTCGCTTGCCGCTGATGCACAAGACCCTCCGGCCTGGCCATCCCGTACGGTCCGGCTCGTGGTGCCCTCATCGCCAGGCGGCGGCACTGACGCCTATGCCCGCCTGCTGGCCCAGGGCCTTGCGGAAAGACTGAAGCAGCCATTCATCGTCGATAACCGGCCCGGTGCCAGCGGCAACATTGGCGCCGAGATTGCGGCCAAGGCCGCGCCGGACGGCTGTGGAATAGCAGACTTGCTGCTACTGGTCGACCTTGATGTTCGCCTGCTGCCCGATCTTGCGGTACTTGTCGATTTCCGCCCTCTGAAAGGCCGCGAGTTCTGATCGCGAATTGCCGATGGCCTCGGCGGCCTGCTCCGACATGCGCGCCTTGTAGTCGGGCGACCGCACGATGCGCGTGATTTCCGTGCTCAGCTTGTCGAGCACGTCCTTCGGCGTCGCGGCCGGCGCCCACACGGCGTTCCATTGGGTAACGTCGAAGCCGGGCAACGTCTCGGCGAGCGCCGGCGCGTCGGGCAGCAGCGGCGCGCGCTTTTGCGTCGTCACCGCCAAGGCGCGCAACTTGCCAGCCTTCATATGCTGCAGCGCCGGCAGCAGCGTGGCGAACCCGCTTGGTATCTGCCCGCCGACCATATCGATGATCGCCGGGCCCATGCCCTTGTACGGCACGTGCACGATGTCGATCTTGGTCAGCATTTTCAGCCACTCGCCGGCGAAGTGATGGATGCTACCGGCGCCGGCCGAACCGAACGTCATCGATCCGGGTTTCGCTCTTGCGATCGCGATGTATTCCTTCACCGATTTGATGGGCACCGACGGATGCACGACCAGCGCGATCGGGGTCACAAGCGCCAGCGTGATCGGCGCGAAATCCCTGACCGGGTCGTACGGCATCTTCGGGAAGAGCGCGACATTGAGCGCGACTTCCGCCGAGGAGCCGACCAGGATGGTATAGCCGTCAGGCGGCGCCTTGGCGACGATGTCCGCGCCTATCATGCCGCTCGCGCCGCCGCGGTTGTCGATGACGACCGGCTGGCCCCAGCGTTCGCTGAGCTTCTGCGCGATCGGCCGCGCGGTCATGTCGGCGCCGCCGCCCGGCGGGAACGGCACGACGATGCGAATTGCCTTGTTCGGGTAGGCCTGCGCCGCAATCGGCGCGGCGAAGACCATAGCGGAATGCAGGAATCCAGCGGAAACGGCAAGACTAAACCTCATCCAATACATGGCACGCATAGTTCCTCCTGTTCGGTTCGAGACAGCGCGGGAAGGGAGATTGGTCAGAAAGTTCCTATAGGACACATTATGTCCTTTAACAATCCAGGTGTCAATCGCCTTGTCAAGGAGAGTGCGGAGGAGGCTCGCTGCAGGGCCGGACCCGGATGAAAATTGAGCAGCAAGATATTGACATGAAAGGACAAATAGGACACAATGTATCCTATATGAAAAAGTCTGCCGGTATCACGCACTCCCACGCCTTCTGGCGCCTCAAGCGGTTGCGCGAGATCAAAGGTATCACCCTGGAGGAGCTTGCCGTGCGAACGGGGCTCACCAAGTCCTATTTGTCCAAGGTCGAGCGAGGCGTCTCGGTTCCCTCCGTCTCCACCGCGCTGCGGCTGGCGGAAGCGTTTGAGACGGGGGTGGGCGACCTTTTCGGTGTGACCGTGTCAAACAACGACTTCGTCGTGGTCCGGAGGGA
>DASWIR010000037.1:0-2791 GCA_036397575.1 Alteraurantiacibacter sp.
CAGCACTTCCACCAGTGCGCCGACATCGCGCAAGCCCAGATTGAGTCCCTGCCCGGCAATCGGATGGATGCCATGGGCGGAATCGCCCACCAGCGCGAGCCGGTTGGATATAAGCCGTGCGGTGCGCTGATAGCTGAGCGGATAGGAACTGCGCGGACTACCGAGCGAAAGCTTGCCGAACAGCCCTTTCATGCATTTGTCTACCTCCGCGAGGAAAGCGCGTTCGGACATTGCGAGGACGCCCGCAGCATCTTTTTCCGCCACGGTCCACACCAGCGCGCTGCGGTGCTGGTCAGCAGGCCCGTTCTTCATCGGCAGCAGGGCAAAAGGGCCCGCCGGATAGAAGATCTCCCAGGCGGTGTTGCTATGCGGCTTTTCATGTTCGAGCCCCGCGATGATGGCGCGGTGGCGGTAATCCCATTTCGCCAGTGTCAGCCCGGCTTCCTCGCGCGTGGGGCTGTGGCGGCCCTCTGCAGCGACCATCAGGCTGGCTTCCAGCACCGTGCCGTCTTCCAGCGTTGCAGCGACGCCAAATTCGCCGCGTTGCCGCTGGACCACCCTGGCCGGAGCGTGCCAGGCGATGAGTTCCTCCTCGCGCGCTGCTTCGAATAGGGCGAGCCGCAATTCGCGATTGGCGAACATCAGCCCCAGCGAGCCTTCATGCGGCTCGGGCCGGAAATCGATCTGGCCCGGACGCATCGCATCGCTAACCGCGATAGCATCGATCGGGCAGCCATGCGGGGCCAGCCTTTCACCGAGACCGATATTGGAAAAGAGATTCCAGCTGGCAGTGGAAATGGCCGAGGCGCGGCCGTCGAACCCTTCTGCAGTCAGATCGGCCGGGTCGGAGACATCCACCACATGGCTCGAAATGCCTTTTTTCGCCGCTGCCAGCGCCAGGCTCATGCCGACGAGACCGCCGCCCAGGATCAGGAGATCGCGCTTGTCGCCCATGGCAGCGTTCCCTAGATCGTGCGGCACCATGCGGGCAAGTTCAATCCTAGCGCTGCGGGCGCTCGCTGCCATCCTTCTGGCATTGCTGGCCGTGCCTGCGCCGGCGCAGCAACAGCAGAACCATATCGCCGCCGAGCTCGTGGTCTCCGCTCCGCCGAAATCCGGCGAGACAGTCGACATCGCGCTGCGCTTTCGCCCGGAGCCCGGCTGGCACGGATATTGGTCGAACCCCGGCGATGCGGGTTACGGCATGACCCTGGACTGGTCGCTGCCCGCCGGATGGCAGGCGGGCGAGCCGCAATATCCCGTGCCGCACAGGCTCGTGATCGCCGGACTGATGAACCATGTCTATGAGGGCGAATATGCGGTGATCGTGCCGATCGCCGTGCCCGAAGGCGCGGCTGTTTCAGGCACTGCTCCGCTGCAGGTCGAGGCCAACTGGCTCGCCTGCACCGATGAGATCTGCGTCCCCGAACAGGCTACACTCAGCGCCACCTGGCCGAATGCTGTGGATGCCGGAACGGCGCAGCGTTTCGACAGATGGCATGCGGCATTGCCGCCATTGCTCGACAGCATGGCAAGCTTCGCCATCGCGGACGGCAAGCTGCGCATCGCGATCCCGCTGCCTGCCTCCCTTGTGCTGGAAAAGCCGCATGTCTTCCTCTCCAACGAGGAAGTGATCGATTACGCCGCGCCGCAGGCCTTCCGGCGCGATGGCGATCTTCTGGCCGCGGAAATACCATTGAGAGCCAATCCGAAAGCCGCGGAGCAAGTGTCGGGCGTCCTTTCGCTGGATGCGGCAGGCAATGGCGTGACTTTCGCGGCGAATCCCGGCGAAGTGCCGACGGGCGGCACGCTGGTCGCGGGAGAGGGCAATGCGGGCATGCTGGCGCCGCTCTGGTTGCTGCTCGGCGGGGCGTTCCTCGGCGGGCTGATCCTTAACATCATGCCCTGCGTTTTTCCGATATTGAGCCTGAAGGCGCTGAGCCTGGCGCGCGCGGGCGAGAGCCAGCGCCAAGCGCGGCGCGAGGGGCTCGCCTATACGGCCGGCGTGATGCTGGCAGTGCTGGCGCTGGGCGCGTTGATGCTGGTGCTGCGCGCGGCAGGCAACGAGATCGGCTGGGCCTTCCAGTTGCAGGAGCCGGGTGTGGTGGTGGCGCTGCTGATACTGGCGGCGGCGATCACCGCGAACCTTGCCGGGCTGTTCGAGCTGCCGTCGATTTCGGTGACGCGCTCGGGCGAACCGGCAGGCGCCTTTGCCACGGGCATACTCGCGGCTTTTGTCGCGACACCTTGCACCGGGCCCTTCATGGCGGCGGCGATGGGCGCGGCATTGCTCCTGCCGTGGTGGCAAGGTCTGCTGCTGTTCGGTGCGCTCGGGTTGGGACTGGCCTTGCCGTTCCTCCTGCTCGGCTTCGTCCCGCCGCTGCGCCGGATGTTGCCCAGGCCGGGTAAGTGGATGGACACCTTCAGGAAGGTCATGGCCGTGCCCATGGGCCTGACCGCGCTTGCGCTGGTCTGGCTGGCCTGGCGGCAGGGTGGCGTCGGTTTTGCTATTTCCGGGCTAATCCTCTCGATCGCGGCGGTGCAGCTTTTTATGTACTGGCGTCGCGGGTTTGTGCCGGTAGCTATCCGGGCTGCCGTTATCGTCGGGATGGTCGCGGTCATTCTTCCCCAGACCTATGAGCCCCGTGCGCAGTCGCGAGCCACCGCGGGCATCATCGCCGCCCAACCCTTCAACGAAGCCGCGCTGGCCGAAGCGCGTGCTAGCGGGCAGCCGGTCTTCGTGTGGTTCACCGCCGACTGGTGCCTCACCTGCAAAGTCAATGAAGGCGTG
>DASWIR010000038.1:0-7872 GCA_036397575.1 Alteraurantiacibacter sp.
CGCGTCGAGCTCCGGGTGATGCGCGGGATCGGCATCGTGAATGTAATTGCCGAGATAGGACCAGACCTGCGCGTGGCTGGCCTGCGCTCCGAGCACGCCGACGAGGTTCAGCAACAGGCCGAAGCTGACTGGCAGCGCGTCTCCATCGCCACCCTTGTAGCCATTGGCGCGCAGCAGGTGCCAGACGGGGTTGCCGAGCTGCTGCTCCAGCGGCTGCTCGGGGATCTTCGCGCGGAACTGCCAGTACTCGTCGACCGCGCGCGGGACGATGCCGGCGTGAAGCTGCTTGGCGCTCTTCGGTTCGCGGAACACGTAGAAACCCAGGCTCTCCTCGGTTCCGTAGCGCATCCATTCCTCGAAGGTGAAGCCGTTGCCCTTGGACTTGGAGATCTTTTCGCCATTGGCGTCGAGGAACAGTTCGTAGATCATCGTCACCGGCCTGCGACCGCCGATCGCTTCGACGATGCGGCTGGACTGGGTGATGCTGTCCGTCAGGTCCTTTCCGCTCATCTCGTAGTCGACGCCGAGTTCCTTCCAGCGCATCGCCCAATCGACCTTCCACTGCAGCTTGGCCCGGCCGCCCAGCACGCACTGCTCAACCGTGTCGCCCTCATCCTGGAAGCGGACGATTCCCATCTCCGGATCGACCACCTCGATCGGCACCTGGAGGACAGCACCGCTCTTCTCGCTGATCGGAAGGACCGGGGAATATGTCTGCCGCCGTTCCTCGCGCAAGGTCGGCAGCATAATGTCGAGGATCGCCTCGAAGTTGCGCAATACCGCGCGCAGCCCTTCGTCGAAAGCGCCCGAGTTGTAGCGATCGGACGCCGCGACGAACTCGTAGTCGAACCCGAAGCGGTCGAGGAAGTCGCGCAGCATGGCGTTATTGTGATGCGCGAAGCTCTCGTACCCGGCAGCGAAGGGATCGGGGATACGGCTGAGCGGCTTGCCGAGATTGGCCTGGAGAAGGTCCTGGTTGGGCAGGTTGTCCGGAACCTTGCGCAAGCCGTCCATGTCGTCGCTGAAGGCTACCAAGCGCGTCGGATGCCCGCCCGTAACTACCTCGTATGCGCGTCGGACCAGCGTAGTACGAAGTACCTCCTGGAATGTGCCGATATGAGGCAGGCCCGACGGGCCGTAACCGGTTTCGAACAACACCGGTAAGAGTGCGCCATTCGCGTCGCGCTTGCCTTCGGGAAAACGCTTTACGAGCTTCATCGCTTCCTGGAACGGCCAGGCCTTCGAGATGCGGGCGGCGGAAATCAGCGCTTCGTCGAACATGATGCGCGCCTTTGCGGATGCGAAGCCGGGGTGCAAGCGAAGAGAATCTCGAACAGGCGATTGGCGCGGAACCGTGCTTGTGGCAGTTAAGGTGAAATAAACCAATCGGAGGGGTGAATGGCGGGAGAGGCCTATCCCACGGAACCGCTATATCGCTATCCGTGGACCAATCTGAGTGAAGCAGCGCTTCGGCAGGCGGTCGACGGCGTGGCCGCGGCCGGGCCTGAACCGCAGCGCGCTGGCGCGGACCTGTCGCTGGCGGGCCAGACACTTCAGATCGCGACCGATGGCGGCCCGTCGCTGTCATACCGCTTCCTGACCGGTAATCGGCTGATGCTGACCGAACCGGGCAACGACCCGGTTCAGGCGGGTTACGGCGCGGCGACCGTCGACCATGTGACGTTCTTCGCCCACCTCATTCCCGGCACGATGCGCGGCTATGCAGTCATGTTCGACCACGATAGCGGCCTCGCCACAGTCGTCGATTTGTGGTTCGGCAGCGAGCCGCGCTCCCGCGAGGTCCATCGCCACATTACCCATGGCTATGTCGCAAAGGACGGCGTCGCTGCGCCCGAAGCGCGGCACGAACCCACCGCCCGCGTGGAAGGGCGCGGCCTGTTCTGGACCGACGATCGCGGGCAGGAGACCCTCGAATTCTATGCCTCGACGATCTACGCCAACGTGGTCGACCGTACGCGGCTCGATGGCAAGTTCGGCTATGCGTTTCCGGCCGAATATATCCAGCTGACCGAAGACCTCTATTTCATCATGCGGATGGAGGCGGAATTCTCCGGCATCGCCACACTGATGCTGGTGGATATGAACCGTCTGCACGCCGCCGGGCTTCGGCTCGGCTTCGACGGTGCGGACAAGCTCGAATATTACATGTTCGAGAGCAATGCCGAATGGCTCGGCCAGATCGCGCGGTTCGAGGAATTCGGCGACGTATCCGGCAATCCGATCAAACCGCCGAGCGAGGAAAAGGGTGCGCGCGTAATCTACCGTCCCTTTGGCACATGGGACAAGATGACCAGGGCCGAAGTCGACGCGGTGGCGAGCAATGACGATCATGTCTTCGCCCGGGCGAGCGCGATGGCCGGGCATGGCAATCCGCCGACTGGCAAACTCGCCGGGCGTGAGCTCACCATCCGCTACGATAACGGCCCGCGCTTGGAATACCGCTTCGATAGCGCCGACAGCCTGCGATGGCGCAAAGATGGCGGAGCGTGGAAGACCACGCGGTACAACGCGTGGGAAAGCGCGCCGGGTGTGTTCCTGTTCGGTCACCTGCTGGTGGGCGAGCCGCAGCATGACGGGCATATCGTGACCATGGACCTCGATGCGGGCCTGGCGACGGCCTTCCGCGGCTATCTCAACACGCCCCATGTCGCGAACGAGGCCTGGTCGGAAACCATGTTCGGCGTGGTTCAAGGCTCGGGCATTCCCGATCCGGGTCCGAAACGGCACGAATTCACCCACGACATGCTCGGCCGCTGCATGACCTGGTCCTATTCGCCCGGCCTCACGTCGATGCATCTCTATTCGACGCCGAATACGGTCTCGTGGATCATCTTCACGCCCACCGGTCATGCAGGCACGCAATGGGCCGGCCCCGGCGAGTTCGTGAAGATCCGCGACGGGCTCTATTTCCTCTATTGGCGGGAGGATGCCTGCAACGGCACGCTGGGCTGCATCCTCGTCAACATGCGAACCATGCACGATGCCGGCATCGGCTATCACTGCGGCGAGGAGGGACTGAGCCTCGGCCCGGTGGGGGCCTATGCCCGTCATGCGGGGCGCTTCGACATCGAAAGATTCTTCGACGGAAAGGAAAAGGCATGAGGGAGGATGCGATGACCGGAAAAGGCGCGAGCAACCGCCGCGGCTTCCTGAAGATGGGCGCGATCCTCGCTGCTCCGATAGCGGCGATCGCAGTGCCCGCCGCAGCGCTGGCCGAAGATGGGAGCAAAGCGAAGCTTGCCCGGCTGGAGGATGAAAGGGCATTGCAGGAATTGCAGCAGGGCGTGTTGCGCGAGGCGCGAGGCGCCGGACGCGGCAAGATCGCACGAATGATCGAGGGTGCGAGAGAAAATGTCGCGGCAATCCAGCCCGAGCCCGATGGATTTTCCACATTGGTGTTCTCCCGGGATGGTAAAAGCGCCACGGCGCGGCATATCTGCAGGGTGGAAATGGGGCAGGATTTCACCGGCGGCAGTTCGATCGAGCAGATGGCGCAGATGCAGGGCAATATGATTGCAGCCCGAGCCGAGAACCGGATGCTCGAAAGTTTTTTCGCCCGCCATGCCGATGGGTGGCTGGTGCGCAATGTGAAGCTGGCCTGATACAACACAAGAGGAATGGTCGCATGAACTTGAGCAGATTTCTCGCCGGCGCCGGTGCCGCAGCACTGGTCGTTGGCTGCGCGGCGGAAACCGAGGAAGAAGCTCCGGTCGAAATCGCCAAAGTCGACGCGTCGCAATGCGCGGCAGTCGATGCCGGAACGCTGGGCGCGGCGGAGGCCAGCGCGACATGGGTCGCGGCCAATGCCGAAGAAGGCCTGCCGGCTTATTGTGAAGTCATCGCCACATTGCGTTCGGGAGAGGGCTCGAACATCGGAGTCGTCTATCGCCTGCCCGAGCAATGGAACGGCAAGATCCTGGGCCTTGGCGGCGGCGGCTGGGCCGGCAACGTCACGCTGGAAACGGCCCGCGAAGGGCTAAAGGAGGGCTACGCCACGGCGCAGACCGACGGAGGACACGAATCCACCGATCCGTGGGACAATGACTGGGCCGAGAGTCCGCAGGCCCGCACCGATTTCGCCTACCGCGCGATCCACGAGATGACCGTGGCGGGCAAGGAGTTGGTCGCCGCATTCTATGACCGGGCGCATGACAAGGCCTATTTCCAGGGCTGCTCCACCGGTGGCCGGATGGCGCTGATGGAAGCCCAGCGCTACCCCACCGATTACGACGCGATCATTTCCGGCGCCCCGGTTTACACGCTGCAGGTCCAGACCACCGCAATCCTGCGTAATAATCTTTTCGGAGAGCCTGGTGCGTCCTTCACCGACGAGGAGCTGACCATGGTCAGCAGGGCTGTGCTCGCCGCCTGTGACAGGGATGATGGGCTCGAAGACGGTGTGATCGGCGATCCGCGCCAGTGCGACTGGCAACCGAGCACACTGCAATGCGCCCAAGGAAAAAGCGGCGATTGCCTCTCCGTTGCGCAGGTTAAAGCGCTCGAGGCCGCCTATGCCGGCATCCGCTCCTCCGACGGGAACTGGGCGATGTTTCCGCTGAGCAAGGGCGGTGAAGCCAGCTGGCCGATGTATATCAGCACCGGCGGCGGGGAGGATGTCACCAATGGCGGCGGATTGATGACTTTGTGGAACAATGTGATGACCGGCCGTCCGGTCGCCTTCGGCAATTTCAATAAGGACCGCGACGTCCAGGCGCTGCGCACCAGCACATTTGCCGAAATCTATGAGGCAAAGGATCCCGACCTTTCGGAATTCTTCGCCAATGGCGGCAAGCTGATACTCTGGCATGGGGAAAGCGATCCCGGCCCGAGTCCGGTCGGCAGCAACGATTATGCCGAGGCCGTGCTGGCGGCGAATGGCGATACCACCTCCGCCAGCTTCCGCCATTTCCTGCTACCCGGCGTGGAACATTGCCGGGGCGGTCCAGGTGCAGATCTCGTCGACTGGCTCGCGGCGATCGACACTTGGCATTCGAGCGGCCATGCGCCCAACACGCTCACCGCGACAAAGGCTGACGGCAGCATGAAACGGCGCATCTGCGCCTGGCCGCAAACCGCCCGCTACGACGGCAAGAGCGATCCGAACAACATCGAAAACTGGCGCTGCGGCGAAACCTGACACGCACCGAGGGGCGGCCCGGCCTATTCCGGGCCGCCCCTGCGCCGGCCGCCTGTGGGGGGAGGAAGTCAGGCGGCGGCGGCGTAGTTGCGCCGCAGTTCAGGCCAGTTGTTCGGGTACTGGCTGAAATCGATCCACGAGCGTCCCTTATCGAATGTGTGCCCGAGCGACTGGATGATCAGCCGCGCGCGCCTGGCCCGCGCCCTGAAGCCGCGGAATGGGTTGGCACGATCCGGATGCGCCTCAACCATCCGCCGCAGCAATTCGTTGCGCTCGGAGAAGGTTTCCGGTTCGTTCGGTGGCAGGGCCACCGCGGCCCCTTCGTTCGACACCGCAGCATTGTTGCGCTCGGCCGGGTTCGGCCGCATCCATTCGCGGATGTCGCTGGGTGTCGGCGGAGCAAACGGCACCGCCGCGGCGGGTGGAATGCTCGCCGGCAGCGGTTCGGCCGGCGCGGTCTTCTCGATCACCGGCATGGGGCGAGCCTTAGCCGCGCGGCGGCTGCGGCGGCGCAGACCTATGGCAGCCCAACCTATTGCGCCGAGACCGAGCCCGGCCAGCAAGCCGGCCAGGATCACCTCGTCCGACTGATCCGCTGGTTGGGCGAGCGTCTCCGGTTCGACCGGAACGGCAACCGGCAACGCGTCGAGGTCGAGCGGTGCCAGGTCACCAACAGCCAGCGCTTCATCGGCAGGAGTGGCCTCGTCGGAAGTTACGGGCGCATCGGCCGGCGCAGCTTCCGAGCGCGGGGCTGGAGCCGCGGCGACAGGCTCGGTCTGGGCTGGTTTCGCGATGGGCTTCCTGGCCGCGGCGGGGACAGACGCGGTGTCCGACGCAGCGATTTCGTTCGTCGCCGGCTGCTCAGCGATGGGCACCGGTTCTACGGGCAGCGGCTCGGCGGCGATCTGCGGTGCGCTCACCGGTGCGTTGCCTTCAATGGGCCCGACAATGGCACCTTCCGCGGTTGCGGGCGGTGGCACAGTAGTCGCAGCTGGCCCTGGATTGGGCTCTGCCGGCGCCATCTGCGCCGCCAGCGGGGTGGAACCGAGCGCGAGCATCGCGGCAATCGCGATGGGGGCGCTTCCGAAAGTACGAATGTGACTGTTCATAGTGAGTTGGAAAATCAACGAGCGGCACGAAGCGTTCCTTAATCTGGCGTTCAGCCATTCGTTAGAATTCTGAAAAAACACGATAATCCTTAAATGTTTCACGCCCGGGCGACTGGTTCTAACGGTGAAACGAAAAGGCCGTACTCCCTCTCTCGCCACCCCATACGCAGGATAAGCTGCAGCGGCCCCTTGCCCGCCGTTCCGTTTCCGTTCTAGTCCGGCGCGATGACCGGACCGCTTGCCCTTCCCGCCCTGCATGCCAGCCATGCAGGAACATGGCTGCGCGAGGCAGGCGGCGTGACCCGTCCGCTGGGCAAGGGCGAGGCGGTGACGCAAGCGGCCGACACGCCGCTGCTGATCCTGAATGCGCCGCTGATAGCGACGCGCCTCGGCTATCCCGACCTTTCGGGGCTCGACCTGCTGGAACTCTTCGCCTTCGTCCATCCCGCGAAATTCTGCGTGCCCACGCCCAAAGGCATCGCGCACGCGCTGGGGCTGGACGAACCGGCAAGCGACGATCAGGTCCCTGCCCTGCTGCAACAGGCGGCGGGCGCTCTGCTGGCACGCTGCGGGGGCGAAGAATGGGCGGAGCGCGAGGGCGCGTGGAGTGCGCTGCGTTCCCTTTCGAAAATGCGCTGGCCATGGGCGCAAGTGCTGGGCCCGCATATCCGCCAGCCGGAGCAGGCGGAAAGGTGGCTTTTCTCACGCCTGCCGGAGTGGGAAGACGCGCCCGAACGCCCTCAGCCGGCGCAAGTCGCGCTCGGCGAAGAACAAATCCAGGCGCGGCTCGTGGAACTGCTGGGCCAGCGCTCCGAGACCCGCGAAGGCCAGCGGGAATATGCGATTGCCGCTGCCGGTGCCTTTGCCCCGCGCCGCGAGAAAGGCGTACCGCATGTGCTGCTGGCACAGGCCGGTACGGGAGTCGGCAAGACACTGGGATATCTCGCCCCAGCCTCGCTCTGGGCGGAGAAATCGGGCGGTACCGTATGGGTTTCGACCTTCACCAAGAACCTTCAGCGGCAATTGCGGCAGGAAAGCGCGCGGGGCTGGCCGGAACGGCGGCCGGATGGCACGCGGCCGGTCGTGGTCCGCAAGGGCCGCGAGAACTATCTGTGCCTGCTGAATCTCGAGGATGCGCTGCAAGGGGGCTTCAGCGGACGCGCGGCCGTGCTGGCGCAGCTCGTCGCCCGCTGGGCGGCCTATACGCAGGATGGCGACATTATCGGCGGCGATCTGCCGGGCTGGCTCGGAACCTTGTTCCGCAACCGAGCGATCCGCTCCCTCACCGACCAGCGCGGCGAATGCATCTATGCCGGCTGCCCGCATTACCGCAAATGCTTCATCGAGCGGGCCGCGCGCGACAGCGCCCAGGCCGATCTCGTTATAGCGAACCATGCACTGGTGATGGTCAATGCCGCGCGCGGAAGAGACTACGCCCAGCGCCCGACACGCATCGTCTTCGATGAAGGCCACCATGTTTTCGGCGCCGCGGATTCCACTTTCGCCGCCGCGCTCACGGGACAGGAGGCCATCGAGCTGAAACGCTGGATCCTGGGGCCGGAACGGGGATCGAAAGGCCGCCGAAGGGGCCTTGCTGCGCGGCTG
>DASWIR010000039.1:0-5756 GCA_036397575.1 Alteraurantiacibacter sp.
TCAAACCGTCGTGCTTCAAGGCGCAGATAAGATCGAATACGGTCGGTTCGCCGATCCACTCGCCAATCCCGCGCCGGACGCCTGGCCGAGCGACGGGCGGGATTACACTGCGCAGCGTTATTCTCCGCTGACGCAGATCGATGCCGCCAACGTCTCGCAGCTCGGCCTCGCCTGGTATGACGACCTCGGCACATTCCGCGGGGTGGAGGCGACGCCGATCTATGCCGGCGGCGTGCTTTACAACACGCTGCCGTTCAACGTCACCATCGCATACGACGCGAAGACCGGCGAACGGCTGTGGACCTACGATCCCGAAGTTCCGCGCGAAATGGCTCGCTATGCCTGCTGCGAGCCGGTGGCGCGCGGGCTTGCCATGTGGGAAGACAAGGTCATCATCGCCACGCTGGACGGGCGGCTGATCGCGCTCGACAAGGCCAGCGGCAAACCGGTCTGGACCACTCGCATCTTCGATCAGGAACGCTATGCTTACACCATCACCGGCGCGCCCCGCGTGTTCGATGGCAAGGTGGTGGTCGGCCAGTCGGGCGGTGATTTCGGGGTACGTGGTTTCGCCGCGGCCTATGATGCCGATACGGGCGAGAAGCTGTGGAAATTCTACCTCACGCCCGGCGACCCGGCGGAGGGACCTGACGGCGAAGCTTCCGATCCCATAATGGACATGATCCGGCAGACCTGGTTCGGCACCGGCTATTACGAGCTCGGCGGCGGCGGCAATCCGTGGGATTCGATCGCTTACGATCCGGAGCTGAAGCTGGTCTATGTCGGCACCGGCAATGCGACGCCGCATTCGCGCTACTACCGCTCGGACAATAAGGGCGACAATCTGTTCGTCTGCTCGATCGTCGCGCTCCATGCCGAGACCGGCGAATATGCCTGGCATTATCAGATGAACCCAGGCGAGGAGTGGGACTGGACCTGCACCCAGTCGATGATCAGCGCTGACCTCATGATCGACGGCAAGCCGCGCAAAGTGATCATGCAGGCGCCGAAGAACGGGTTCTTCTACGTCCTCGACCGCGAGACGGGCCAGTTCATTAGCGCCGAAGCGCATGTGATGCAGAACTGGAACAAAGGCTTCCTGCCGGATGGCACGCCGATAGAGAACCCGGCGGCGCGCTACGGCTTCGATCCGGCGCTGGTCTATCCGGGGCCGGGCGGGGCGCATAACTGGTTTCCGATGGCGTTCAGCCCGCGCACGGGCCTTGCCTATTTCCCCGCCTATCAATCGGGCTTCGTCTTTGCGCTGCAGCCCGACTGGGAGCCCAAGCCGTTCCGTTCCAACAGCGGCTGGGGCGGCTTCACCGGCGACATGCTTGAGAAACGGCTCGCTCTGCAAGCCGAGGCGAACGAGCACGAAAAGGCCTGGCTCACCGCCTACGACCCGGTGAAGCAGCAAATCGCCTGGCAGGCCGAGCTGCCGCGCCACGGCAATGGCGGCGTGTTCGTGACCGCCAGCGACCTGGTGTTCGAAGGCACGACCAGGCAGACATTCGCCGCCTTCGACGCCCGGACCGGCAAGGTGGTGTGGGAGTATCCCACGCAAAGCGCTCCGGTGGCGGGCGGCATCACCTACATGCTAGGCGGCGAGCAATATGTCGCGATCAATGCCGGATGGGGCGGCGGCGCGGCACAGATCGAGCGCGGCGCGGGCATCGAATTGCCGCGCGCTCCCGCCCGGCTGCTGGTGTTCAAACTGGGCGGGACGAAGGCTCTGCCCCCGCTCGCGGCCAAGGAATCGATCCCCGATCCGCCGCGCGTTACCGGCAGCGAGGAGCAGATCGCCCGCGGCGCGCAGCTCTTTGCAGAGACATGCGCCGTGTGCCACGGCCAGAATGCGATCGGCGGGGTCAAGGACCTGCGCCACATGACCGCCGAGACGCATGACCTGTTCAAAGACATCGTGCTCAAGGGCATCTATCTCGAAAAGGGCATGGCCGGTTTCGACGACCTGCTCGACGAGGAGGATGTGGCGGCGATCCACCAATATCTCATCGCCCGGGCGAACGAGGATTGGGGCCGCGCCAACTGAGGCGAAGCGCCGGGGTGCAGGACAGCAGCAGCTTGGGGCGGATTTCGTTCAAGTTGAAACACCCCCTCGATTACCAGCGCCCGTGCCATTTCCCGCGCCCCCGCGAAGGCGGGGATGCGTGATCCTGCTTGAACGAAATCCGCCTTGGCTCGATCGTTTCAACGCTCTTGCGATCCGCCGGGTCCGCCCACCTTCTGCCAATGATGGCGCCGCTTCACCTCTTCCGGCGCTCTATTGATTGGCACGCCATCCAGGCGAAACAATCAATCGCTCGCTCAGCATTCGCACTCAACTAGATAGTGTTGCATTCATTAGGATAATAAGCATTATCCGCAAAGCTGGGAGATTCCCGGCTTGGCGTACGGCAGTGTCGTGGACGGCCCAGGCGCTGCAGGACCGGTTTTCCGAAGCGTTCTGCTGCTTGCGCCAAACCGCCCCGCCGCTGCCCGATCGACAATAACAAGGCGCCGCTCCGACGGTGGCCGTTCCTGCTAAAGGGGAGAATCGGAATGCAAAAAGGCATCACATTATCGCGGCTTGCGCGGACCACGCTGGCCTGTTCGAGTGCAATTTATCTATTGTCCGGGGCCGCGGCAGCGCGGGCCCAGGATGCGGGCGAGGGCGCAGAAGAGGCCGTGCCTCAGGCGGATTCGCTGGAGCAATATGGCGAGGCCATCGTCGTTACCGGTTCGCGTATTGCGCGCCGGGATTACGATTCGGAAAGCCCGATCGTCACCTTGAGCGACGATTTGCTGGAGAGCACCGCTTCCGTTTCGCTCGATCAGAGCCTCAACAAGCTGCCCCAGTTCTCGGGCGGCGCCAACCAGATAACCAGTGCCGGCGACATCCAGGCCACGCCGACGAACAGCCCCGGCATCGCCACGGTGAACCTGCGCGGTCTCGGCTCCAACCGGACGCTTGTGCTGCTCGACGGGCGCCGCACCCAGCCGGCCAATGCCAGCCTGGTGGTCGATCTCAACACGATCCCGAGCGCCGCACTGAGCGGAGTGGAGATCATCACCGGCGGCGCGGCGGCGACTTATGGCGCCGATGCGGTTGCCGGCGTGGTCAATTTCCAGCTGAAGCGCGACTTCTCGGGTGTCGAGATCGATGCGCAATATGGCGAGACGTTCCGGGGCGACGGCGCACAGTACAAGGCGAGTGCGCTGCTCGGCGCGAACTTCGAGGATGGGCGCGGCAATGCCATGATCGGCGTTACCTATCAGAAGCGCGACGAGGTCTACTTCCGCGATCGTCCCTTCTTCGAGGCGGCGTTCAGCGATCCGAACACGCCCGGCCGCAATGTCTGGCCGAACTTTGGCGGCTTTGCCGGTCCGCCCAACGCCGGGCAAGGGGCATACGACGCGGTGTTCGTGCCGAAAGGCTATGCGCCGGGCGACGTAGCGGCGGGAACGCAGCTGTTCTTCAATACGGCGCCGACCGTTGCCGGATCGACGCTCTTCTCGGTCACTCCAGGCGCGGTCAGCGGTGCGTCCGCCCCAGGGTTCGAAGGATCGCTCTATCCTCACAACAAGCTGCTGGCGAACGGCACGCTGTCGCCCAATTCGTTCCCTGGCTTCCTGTCGAGCCCGCTGGAGCGCTACTCGCTGTTTGCGACGGCCCGCTACGAGGTTTCCGACAATCTCGAGTTCTACGTCCAGGGCAGTTTCGACCAGAACGAGACGACCACAGAGATCATCGGTTATTCGCCGGCGTTCAATCAATGGTCCGTGCTGATTCCCCGGGATGCGGCGCATCCGGTCTCGCCGGAACTGACCACGATTCTCGACGCGCGCACCAATCCCGATGCGCCGTGGTCGCTCTACAAGCAGCTCGACTATCTCGGCCCGCGCCAGATCACGACGACAACGCACACCTACGAGGTTCTGTTCGGCGCTCGCGGCGACATCGGCTTCAAGGACTGGACCTATGACATCTTCGCGTCGCATGGGCGGACCAACGCGAACGCCAACTATTTCGGCTTTGCGGACCTGGCGCGCTATCAGGACCTTATTGAGCGTCCCAATTACGGAGCGGGGGCATCGTTCAACAACGGACGCACGGGGCTGTTGGCCACCTGCACCAGCGGGCTCAATCCATTCCTGAATACGCCGGTGTCGCAGGACTGCATCGACATCATATCGGCCCCCGTCAACGCCGAGACCGACCTGACTCAGGATCAGGTCGAACTCAACTTTCAGGGTGCGCTGCTCGACGTGCCCGCCGGCGAACTTCGCTTGGCAGTCGGCGCGGCTTATCGTGAGAACGATTTCGAATATTTGCCGGACCCGGGCTTTTCGACCACCAACACCACATCGCTGACTATCGGCCTTTTCGACGTTTCGCCCACCTCGGGCAGTACCAACGTCAAGGAAGTCTACGCCGAGATTCTGGCACCGATCCTCGCCGATCGGCCGTTTTTCCAGGATCTCAGCCTCAACGCCGGTATTCGCTATTCGGATTACGATACCGCCGGCGGAGTGACGACCTGGAAGATCAACGGCAACTGGGGCGTGAATGACTGGCTGAAATTCCGCGGCGGCTACCAGCGGGCAAACCGCGCGCCGAATGTCGCTGAACTGTTCCAGCCGGCCGTATTCGTGACTGTGCCCTGGCCCGATCACGATCCATGCTCGACCCTGACGCGCGCCGAATACGGCAACGTCGCGGGCAATCCGGACCGCGCGCAGGTGCAGGCGCTTTGCACCGCATTGGCGGGCGGCTTCGTGATCGACGACAGTTTTGTCGGTAACGTGCCGACCTACTTCCCGCTTGGTCGCGATCTCCAGCGGGGCAACACCAGCCTGGATTCGGAAAAGGCCACCACATGGACGATCGGCACGGTCATCGACTCGCCGGTCACGTCAGGTCCGCTCAGCCAGCTCCGCCTGTCCGTCGACTATTACAACATCAAGGTGGAGGGAGCGATTGCGCCGGCCTCGACGCAGGTGGTTTACCAGGAATGCTTCAATGCGCTGGGCAACAACCCGTCATACGACCCGAATTATGACTACTGCCAGCGCATCTCGCGCACGCCGGTGAATGGGTTCTGGATAGCGACCACCGCCTCGTTCGAAAACCTGGGCATGATCTCCACCTCGGGCATCGACGCGCAGCTCGACTGGAGCATTGATGCGCCCGGTTTTGGCGACGAGACCGGCGCGATATTTGCCAATGTGCTGTTCAACTGGCTTGAAAAATACGAGGTCCAGAACAATCCCGGCGGCCCGATCTTCGACTACGCCGACTCCGTCGGTTCGCCGATCGGCAATCCGCCTTATGGGCCGCAATATAAGTGGCGCCTTAATGCAACTGTCGGTTACGACTTCGGGCCTGGCATGTTGAGCCTGAGCTGGCGTCATTTGCCAAGCGCGCGCCATGTAGCGACGGTGACCAATCCTGCAGCACAGCAGGAGGACATCGCGTCCTACGACATCTTCGATCTCACGAGCCGGTTCCAGATCACCGACATGTTCGAATTGCGGGCAGGCATCGAAAACCTGTTCGACCGGGATCCCAATATCTACGGCCGCATTCCGGGAGTTACCGATGCGGTCGGGGAGCCCGAACCGGGCGGCGCGTTCGACGTGCTTGGCCGGCGGTTCTACGTCGGTCTCAAGGCTTCGTTCTGAAAAGGTTCCGGACGGCGGCTCACGCCGCCGTCCGGTCTTTTCAATCCCAAACCGAGTGCAAGAGTCTCTTCGGT
>DASWIR010000040.1:0-4999 GCA_036397575.1 Alteraurantiacibacter sp.
ATCACGGACCGGCCGCGCCATGGCTGGCAGATCGGGAGCTATCGGAATGCCGAAATTGCACGTCGTACTCGAAGAGAGGGAGCATGGCTGCGATCGCGCAGTCGCGCTCGAAACCCCGACAATCGAACTCGCATTGGTCGTGGCGAGGATCAGCTCGGTATCGGGCGAGACCGAGATCTGGGACGGCACCCAACGGCTTGCGCGATTGCGGCGGCTAGGCCCGGCACGCGCGCCTTACTGGCAAGTGGGTTGAATGCTGGAAGCCCACAGGCGCAGCATCGGCCCGGTTCCGTTCAGGCTGATTTTGATGAAGCCGAGGAGTCCGTAAGTCGAATAGAACCAAAGCCGATCCAACCTTCCTTGGCCTTGCAATTATCCGTCACTACGATTAATTGATGGAAATCGAATTCGATCCGGCGAAAGATGCCGCGAACCTGGCCAAGCACGGCATTTCGTTATCTCGCGTGGTCGATCTCGAAGATGCGGTAGTCGTGACCGACGACCGTTTCGAGGAGTCCCGCCTTCGCATCTATGGCCTGATCGATGGCCAGTGGCATTGCGCGGCAGTCGTCATGCGAAGTGGGATCATCCGCATTATCAGCTTGCGCCGCGCGCATTGGAAGGAAGTGAAGCGCCATGTCTGACAAGAAGCGGGTGGTGTTCGACGAGGACAACCCCGAATGGACCGAAGAGGACTTTCGCCGGGCGCGGCCGATCGACGAATTTCCCGAACTCGCCGCGAGTTTCGCCAAAGCGAAACGCGGCCGGCCCGTCGGCTCGACCAAGCCTGACGCCAAGAAACCTCTCACCCTGCGGCTCGATCCCGACGTGATCGAAGGCTGGCGAGCAAGCGGACCCGGCTGGCAGCGGCGGATGAACGACGCGCTGCGTGAAGCGCTGGAAAGAAAGTCGGCTTAGGGGCTTCCGGCTTGGATTGAACTGCGCCCGAGCCCTAGATTGCTTCGCTATGCTCGCAATGACGAACAGGTTCGCAGGCTTTTTTGTGGGCTCGCTATGGATACTTCTATCTGTAGCTGATAGCTAAGCTCAGTCCCCTTCCGCCGCTTCGCTGTTGAGCTGCACGTAGTTTTCCAGCCCCATCCGCCCGATCATCTCGAACTGGGTTTCGAGGAAGTCGACATGCTCCTCCTCGCTTTCGAGGATACGTTCGAAGACTTCGCGGCTGACATAGTCGCGCACCGTCTCGCAATATTCGATCGCGTCCTTCAATAGCGGGATCGCCTCCATTTCCAGCGCAAGATCGGCCTTGAGGATTTCCTCGACCGTCTCGCCGACCTTCAGCTTGTGAATCGCCTGGAAGTTGGGCAGCCCTTCGAGGAACAGCACGCGATCCGCCAGCGTGTCGGCGTGTTTCATCTCGTCGATCGATTCGTGCCGCTCATATTCGGCGAGCTTGTGGACGCCCCAGTTCTTGAGCACGCGGTAATGCAGCCAGTACTGGTTGATTGCGGTCAGCTCGTTAGTGAGAGCCTTGTTGAGGAAATCGATGACCTTGTCGTCGCCCTTCATGGCCGGCCTCTTTCAGTCTGGATTGAAGGCAGGAGTATGCGCGCCGAGGCCAGCACTGGCAAGGCAGGACTCAGAAAAAATTTTGGTATTTCCGCTACTTGCGAGTGATTGTCAGGAACGCCAAGGGCACTCAGGCGACCGCGCGGAGCCGCCGGCAACAGCGCATTTCGGCGAGCATTTCATCTGCATCCTCAAGGCATTGCGCGCATTGCGGCAAGTGGCCGAGGGCTGCGTAAACCGCTTCCACGTCGCCCGGCACATGCTGCGCCGCGCGCCGGAAATCGGCCTCGCGAATGGCATTGCAGATGCAAACGTACATTGGCCGCAGGATTCCTTTCCTGCGATCCAAATAATGCGAATGGGTCTCAATAGCAAGCCTCAATCGCGTGAAGCGAGGCCCCGGCGCGGACGCTTCAGTCGCTGGTAACGATGCAGTCCTGCCCAGAAGTCTTAAGCGCGCGGCAAGCCGAATCCGCCGCCGCCTTGCTGGCATAGCCGCCCGCAAGCAGCCGCGTGACGCGCCCGCTCGGCACGGTCAGCTTTTTCGCGCCGGACAGTTCGGGGCGGCTCGAGAGCCTGGTCCACAGCCGGTCGGCATTGCCCGCCACCGAGAAGGCGCCGAGCTGGACCTTCCAGGGCCCGCCCGTCGCCCGAACGGATGGAACGGTGGCCGGGCGAGCGGCAGGCACGCGGGTTGTACCTGCGCCGGCGACCTGGACGGATGTCTGTACCTCAGGCTGTGACCGGGTCGGCGCGATGGCGATCCCCGAGGATTCGGCCGGCGGACGGGCATAGCTCGCCCCGGCCGTGTCCGGGTTTTGCGTTCCGCTCGCCTGCCGTGCCGAAACCAATGCGGCTTCGGCTGCGCCGGTCGAATTTTCGCGCGTGGGTGCGGCCTGGGCGACCTGCCTCGGACCACGCGCCACAGCCGGTTCGCCTGGTGCTTGCACACTCAGATCGGCAGCGGCTAGTTGGCGGGTCAGCGCGGCGTCGGCCTCGGCTTCCAGCTGGCGGGCGAGCCCGGCGCCTCTTTGGCGCTCGGCAAACGAAATATGCGCATCCATCTGCACCAATGCCTCGGCCGCCTGCGGCAGACCCTGGCGATTGGCGTTGGTCATCAGGGCATAGGCCCGGATCCAGTCTTTCGAGACGAGATCGCCGTTGAAATAGGCAATGCCGAGCAGATATTGCGAACGCGGATCGCCGCGATCGGCAGCGGCCCGGATATAGGGCAACGCCTGCTCGCGCCTGCCATCCTGGAACAGCATCAGCCCGTAAGTATCGGCAGCTCGGACATGGCCCAGCGCAGCGGCGCGCGCATAGAGCGATTCGGCACGGCCGAGGTCCATCGCTACGCCGCGCCCCAACCGGTAGGCCTGCGCGAGGTTGAACAATGCATCGGCGTCGCCTGCCGCCGCCGGTGCTTCCCACTCGCTCACGGCAGCCTCATAGTCGCCGCGGCTCCACGCATCGACGCCATCCTTGACGCCGGCATGGACCGGGCCTGCCAGCGCAGCCAGGCTTGCGGCAAGGCATGCCTGCCGGAAGAGCCGAAGTTTGGAAAAGTTGCCAAGAGCCATAATTGCATCCTTGCGCCATATCGCGCGGTTAACCGTGCCAGCATAGTAAACGAGGCCTTAGCAAATCCTTTACCTGACACGGGCAGTTAACGCCGTGAGTAGCGGCAGGGCAGATGCAGGTTTCATTAACCCAATATTAGGGGTGATCTGCGATTGCAGTGCTGATTGAGACCTCGGCTCGGCGTTTTAGAGCCAAAATTTTTAAGGGGGAAAGGCCTTGCGGGTACTGGCTTTGGCTTCGCAGAAGGGTGGCTCTGGCAAGACCACGCTGTCGGGACATCTGGCGGTCCAGGCGCAACGCGCCGGTGCCGGTCCGGTTGTCCTTATCGACATCGATCCACAGGGTTCGCTCGCGGATTGGTGGAACGAACGCGATGCGGAATATCCCGCATTCGCCCAGACCACGGTAGCGCGGCTGGCAAACGACCTGACGATCCTGCGGCAGCAGGGTTTCAAGCTGGCGGTTGTCGATACGCCGCCGGCAATCACCATGGCCATCCAGTCGGTGATTTCGGTGGCCGAACTGATCGTCGTACCGACCCGTCCGAGCCCGCACGATCTCCGCGCCGTCGGCGCCACGGTCGACCTGTGCGACCGTGCCGGCAAGCCGCTGATCTTCGTGGTCAACGGGGCGACGCCCAAGGCCAAGATCACTTCGGAAGCCGCCGTTGCGCTTTCGCAGCATGGCACAGTGGCCCCGATCACGCTTCACCATCGCACCGATTTCGCAGCCTCGATGATCGATGGCCGCACGGTGATGGAAGTCGAACCCGATGGCCGCAGCGCACAGGAAATCACCGCGCTGTGGAACTACATCGCCGATCGCCTGGAGAAGAACTTCCGCCGCACCGTGTTCGCCGCCCCCAACTCGGCAGCGCAGATGCCCGGCGCACACCGCCCCGCTGGCGGCTTCGGTCGCCGGGTCGCCCAGTAACAGGGGGCGCTGGCGATGAACGAACCGACAAGCTTCGCCTCGCTGGGACCGACACTGCTGGCCCGCAAGGGTGCGGCCAAGCCCGCGATGCGTTCGCAGCACTGGAATTCGGGCGCGGCGAGCGGCGCCCAGGCTGCCGAGGCGCTCGAGGATCTCGGCTGGAACGACATGGGCGAGGAGGATCAGGAAGTCGAACATTCGGCTACCGTCCTTTCGCTGACGCCGGCCCGGCCCTCCCGGGCCGAGGATTTCGAAGACGAGGAAGACGAGGACGAGACGGCTGATTCCGCACCGCTGATCGCAGGCAACGATATCGGCGAAGTCCACGCCGTCGAGCAGATCGACGACAGCGCGGAAGAGGAAGACAGCACTTCCGAATTCGTCAACGAAGCCCTCAACGACGACGACGAGGACTACGAAGAAGAATATGACGAGGCCGCCGATGCCGAACTGGCCAAATGGGTTGCACACAAGCCCGAAGTGCGCCGGCAGCAGGAGGAACTCGCCGAAACGCTTGGAGCCGAGGAAGAGGCATACGAGCAGCCGAGAAGGAAAAGGGCGTCTCGCCGGGATCGCGAATCGGCCTTGGACAAGGGTGGCCGCGCCGCCTTTACCTTGCGGCTCGATGCCGAACGCCACCTCAAACTGCGTCTTGCCTGCACGATTCGCAATCGCAGCGCGCAGCAGCTCGTGACCGAAGCGCTCGACGATTTTCTCGGCGATATCCGGGAAGTCGAAGCACTCGCCGCGCAGCTGAAGAAGGCCAATTGAATCCGCCGCGATTTTCGAGGGGAATAACGATGTATCAGACCGCAAACCGCACTCGCCTGATCGGCCTTGCGCTCAGCACTGCGATGGCAGGCGCGCTGGTTTCCGGCTGCACGAGCAACGCCGCGCCGCCTGCCGCCGTTTCGGCCGGCAAGGCCGAAGCCGCTCTTGCCAAGGGCAAGCACGA
>DASWIR010000041.1:0-6674 GCA_036397575.1 Alteraurantiacibacter sp.
ATTTCGGGAGCGACGGCAGGCTGCAGATCGGGCTCGATTGCAACAATGGCAGCGCCAACTGGACGGCGAGTGAACTCTACAATGGCGAAGGTACAATCACGATCGGGCCGATCAACTCGACCCGCGCCTTCTGTCAGCCGCCGACTTTCAGCGACGAGATGAGCGCGGACCTGTCGCAAGTGGAGCGTTACTCTGTCAGTTCGAACGGGCGCGAAATGGAACTGTTCAACCAGCGGGTCACTTTCCGCTTCGCTGCGCGCTGATCAAAACAGTCCAAGACGCGAGAGGTCCTTCACCATCGCGCTCGGCATCAGGGCGTCCGGGTCTTCGCCCGAACCGAGGTCGCGGGGCACATCTTCTTCCTTGAGGTAGCGCCAGCCCTGATGGGCCCGTTTCGGGCGCGGTTCGACGGGGATCAGCCTGCGCTCCAGCCTGATCCACCAGCGACCGTCCTCGCGCTGCTCGAAGCCGATGATCGGGCTGCGGCCGATCAGCGTGTGCTCGAAGATCCAGTAGAGCGAACCGCCCGCCATCTCCTCGTGCCGCTTCGGCAGGTAGCGGGTGGTGAGGCGCATTTCCGGCCCGCCTTCCTCGAACCAGCTGCGCACTTCGGCGCGGTTCTCGGCGCGATAGGCAATCTTGGTCATGTGCAGCGGCATAGGCAGGAAGATAAGGATTCCGCCCCGCTGCTCAAGGTCAGCCGGCCAGCCCGCTGGCCACTGCAAGGCCGAGGAATGCGAAGAAGCCCATGGAATCGGTGATCATCGTCACGAACACGCTGGAGGCGACGGCCGGATCCTGTCCCAGCCGGTCGAAGATCACCGGCACGGCGACCCCGGCGATCCCGGCAACGATGATGTTGATCACCATCGCCGCGGCGATGACCGCGCCGAGCGCTGGAGTGAAGATCGCCGCCGTGCCGAGGCCGATCAGCGCGGCGATGGTTGCGCCGTTGAGCAGCGCGACGCGCAGCTCGCGCCAGATGATCCGGCGGGTGTTCGAGCGCGTGAGCTGGTTCATGGCGATGGCGCGGACCGACACTGCCATGGTCTGCGTGCCCGCATTGCCGCCGATGCTGGCGACGATCGGCATCAGCACCGCGAGCGCCACGAGCTGTTCGATCGCTGCGCCGAAAAAGGCGATGATAAGGCTCGCGACCAGTGCCGTGCCGAGATTGGCTACAAGCCAGCGGACGCGAGAAATATAGGCATCCTTGATCGGCTCGTTGATGTCGCCTTCGCCCGCGCCGGAGAGCAGCAGCACGTCCTCGCCCGCTTCCTCCTGGATGATGTGGACGATATCGTCGACCGTGATCTGGCCGACCAGCCGCCCGTCCCCGTCCACCACCGCGGCGGAAATCAGCGCATATTTCTGGAACCGCAGCGCAACCTCTTCCTGGTCCATCGTCACCGGGACCAGCGTCTGGTCGCGCTTCATCACGTCGGTGAGCGGGATTTTGCGCGGCGTGCGCAGAATCCAGCTGAGCTGGCAGGTGCCGACCGGCCGCATGCGGTGATCGACCACAAAGACTTCCCAGAACTCGGTGGTGAGGTCGTCGTTATCGCGCAGGTAGTCGATCAGGTCGCCCACTGTCAGGTGCTCGGGCACGGCAACCAGCTCGCGCTGCATCAGGCGGCCGGCGGTCTCCTCAGGGTAGGACAGAGCCGTTTCGATCGCCGCCCGGTCTTCCGGCTCCATCTCGGCGAGAATTGCCGCCCGATCTTCCTTGTTGAGGTCTTCCAGCAGCTGGACGGCATCATCGGTTTCGAGCTGTTCCGCGATTTCTGCCACCGCATCGGCAGACAGCGCCTCGATCATGTCTTCGCGGACGTAGTCGTTGAGTTCGGCGATGACTTCGCCGCTCATCAGGTCCGTAATGGCTGATGCCAGCGCCCCGCGCTCCTCGCGCTCGAGCAGCTCGAACAGATCGGCGATGTCTGCCGGATGGAGCGGCTTGACCAGCTCGTAGGCCTTGGCGTCGTCGCCCTCCTCCAATGCCTGGCGGACGGCATCGACGAACTCGGGCTTCAGCCGGTTCTCCTCGTCGAGCTGCTCGCTTTCCTCCGCGATATGCGGCTCTTCGGCGATCGTCTCGTCGAGGTCGGTTTCGGCCATGGCGGGCAGTCCTATTCTTGTGCGGCGCAAAAGCAAGCGCAGCCGTGACATTGGCGCTGCGTCCCCTATAGGTGCCGCGAAATTGACTCAGGAGACCAACATGGCCGACAGGCTCACTCTTACTCTCGAAAGCGGCGATGTGATTATCAAGCTGCGGCCCGACCTCGCACCCGGTCATGTCGAGCGCATTACCGAGCTCACTAATGAAGGTTTCTACGACGGCGTGGTGTTCCACCGCGTGATCCCCGGCTTCATGGCACAGGGCGGCGATCCGACGGGCACCGGCATGAGCGGCAGCGACAAGCCGGACCTGAAGGCGGAGTTCAATGCCGAGCCGCATGTGCGGGGCACGTGTTCGATGGCACGCACTCAGGTGCCCGACAGCGCCAATTCACAGTTTTTCATCTGTTTCGACGATGCGCATTTCCTCGACGGGCAGTACACCGTCTGGGGCCAGGTCGAGAGCGGTATGGAGCATATCGATGCGCTCCCCAAGGGCGAGCCACCGCGTGAGCCGGGCAAGATTGTGAAGGCAACGGTCTCCTAGGAGACGGCGCCTACACCACCTCCTCTTCGCCGGATTTCTCCTCTCCCGGGGCGTGAAGGCGCAGGCGCGTGACGTGAGTCTCGTCGCCGGCCGTCACTTCGATCCGCCAGCCGCTGGGATGGGTGAGGATGGTGCCTACTTCCGGCACCTGCTCGGCAAGGATGAAGGCGAGACCGCCCAGCGTATCGACCGATTCCTCGACTTCCGCGATGCGCGGATCGTCGACGATTTGCGCGACGTCGTCCAGCTCGGCGCGGGCATCTGCATCCCACATGCCTTCACCGATCCGTACCACCCATTCCTCGGGCGCATCGTCGTGCTCGTCCTCGATATTACCGACGATCTCTTCGACCAGATCCTCGATGGTGATAATCCCGTCCGTGCCCGAATATTCGTCGATAACGATGGCGAGATGTGTGCGGCTGGTCCGCATATCGGCGAGCACGTCGAGCGCGCTGCGCGCCTGCGGCACATAGAGTGGCTGGCGCATCAACACTGTCCAGTCCCTGGGCGGAGTCTTGCCGTTGGCGAGATAGGGAAAGACATCCTTGATGTGTATCATTCCGATCGGCTGGTCGAGCGTGTCGCGATAGACCGGCAGGCGTGAATGACCGTGTTCTGAAAACAGCGTGACCAGCTCATCCCAGCTCGCCGCAGAATCCACCGCCACGATCTCGCCGCGCGGGATAGCGACGTCATCCGCATCGTGTTCGCTGAAATGGAGGAGGTTGCGGAGCATGGTGAGCTCCATCGGCGAAAGATCGCCCTTTGTGCTTACGCTCGCTCGCTCGCTCGCCTGCTCTTCCTCATGCTCGTCGATGGCCTCTTCGAGCTGAGCCCTCAGCGAGGTGTCGCCTTCGCCCTCATCGAAAAAGTGCCGGATTGCATTCCACAACCCGCGTCTACTATCCGCGTCTCCATTGCCGGAGTCGCCGTTCCTGGTCGAATCGGGCATTGCCCTTGCGTGTCCCCTTCAGTTCGGCGGCGAATATGGGTTGGCGATGCCCAAAAGTGCAAGCGCCTTGATTTCCAATTGTTCCATCGCCTCGGCGTCTGCGGGCGAGATTTCGTGATCGTATCCCGCGAGATGAAGTAGCCCGTGAACGATCAGATGCGCGGCGTGATCGGCGAAGGCGATGTCTTTTTCGGCGGCTTCTCGGGCGCAGGTCTCATGCGCGAGGGCAATATCGCCGAGCATTTCGGGGAGGCCTTGGGGAGCAAGGGCGAGCAGTTCGTCGCGCGCGAGCATAGGGAATGAGAGGACATTGGTCGGCTTGTCCTTGCCGCGCCACTCGCGGTTCAGCGCATGTACTTCCGTGTCGGATGTGAACAGGATGCTGGTCGAGAGGCGCTCATGCGCAAGTTCCGGCGCGGCTTCCGCCGCCGCCTTCGCGGTGCGAGCGGCCAGATTTTCCCAGTCACCGGCGGGCCATGGGGCTTCGATGGAGATGTCCAGTTGGAGCACGGCGCCGGTCAGGCGTCCTTCCCTTCATAGGCCTCGACGATGCGGCCCACGATCGGATGACGCACCACGTCGCCGACGGTGAAGCGGGTGATGTTGATCCCATCCACGCCTTCGAGCCGCGCCACCGCATCGTGCAGCCCGCTCGCGGTGTGGCCGCCGGGAATGTCGACCTGTTTGGGGTCGCCGCAGATCACCATGCGGCTGTTCTGGCCGAAGCGGGTGAGGAACATCTTCATCTGCTCGCGCGTGGTATTCTGCGCCTCGTCGAGGATTACAAAAGCATCAGCCAGCGTACGGCCGCGCATGAAGGCGATCGGCGCGATCTCGATCTCACCCGACGCGATGCGCCGTTCGACCTGTTCGGGCGGCATGCAGTCGTAAAGCGCGTCGTAGATTGGCCGGAGATAGGGATCGACCTTTTCCTTCATATCGCCGGGGAGGAAACCGATCCGCTCGCCCGCCTCGACAGCGGGGCGCGAAAGGATGAGGCGCTGCACGCTGCCGGTAATGAGCTGCGCCACTGCCTGCGCCACCGCAACATAGGTCTTGCCTGTCCCCGCAGGGCCGAGAGCGAAGATGATATCGTCGCGAACCAGCGCGCGCATATAGTCGACCTGCGTATTCGAACGCGGGACGATGGTCTTGCGCCGAGTGCGGATCATGATCGGTGGACCCTTGCTATCCCCGGTCACAATTCCCTCGAGCGTCGGTTCATTGGACATGGCGATCAGCGCCTCGATTGCCCCGGCGTCGAGTTCCTGCCCGGTCAGCAGCTTCTCGTGCATGGCTTTCAGCACTTCGCGGGCGCGAGCCACCTCGTCTTCCCCGCCTTCGATCTGCACCTTGTTGCCGCGCGCGGCGATAAAGACGCCGAGGCGGTTTTCGAGTTGGACGAGGTTGGCGTCGAATTCCCCGAACAGGGCCCCGAGCACCATTTCTTCGTCGAAGGTGATTTCGGCCCGGGCGCGATGCGCGGAATCATTGCTGGCCTGGGGCGGCGCTGTATCCGCGCGGCTGGCGCGGCGGCTGGATTTGCGGCTCATGCAATCCTTTCGGGGTTATCGGTGCCAAGATAATGCCCGCACGGGCAAGGGCAAGCTTGGCCGCGTCAAATGACGGTGGAAAGGCGGTCAGGCGTGTGCGGACTGCAACAGGCGGCCGGAGAGTGAATTCGGTCCGGCTTCGGCCAGCATGACCCGCACGATGTCGCCAATTGCCGTATCTTTCGCTTCAGGGCCGCTGAAATGCACCGATTGCAGCCAGGGCGACTTGCCCAGCCACTGGGCCGGGAGCTTGCCACGCCGCTCGACCAGCACCTCGCAGCGCTTGCCGACACTCGCCTGGTTGAAGGAGAGCCTGTGGCGATCCAGTGCGGCCTGCAAGCGCTGGAGGCGCTCGTCCATCACTTCCGGCGCGACCTGGTTTTCCATCGTTGCTGCCGGCGTGCCGGGGCGGGCGGAGAACTTGAAGCTGAAGGCCGCAGCGTAGCGTACCTCGTCCACCAGCTTCAGCGTTTCCTCGAATTCCTCATCGGTCTCGCCGGGAAAACCGACGATGAAATCGCCGGAAAGGGCAATATCCGGCCGGGCTTCCCGGAACCGGTCGAGCAGGCGAAGATAGCTCTCCGCCGTATGGCTGCGGTTCATGGCCCTTAGCACCCGGTCGCTGCCGCTCTGCACCGGCAGGTGCAGATACGGCATCAGCTTTTCCACGTCGCCATGCGCGGCGATCAGCCCGTCGGTGACGTCTGCCGGGTGGCTGGTGGTGTAACGGATGCGGAAGAGTTCGGGCAGCTTCGCCAGTTCGCGGATCAGGCCGTCGAGCCCCACGGCACGGCCTGCATTATCTTCGCCCGACCAGGCATTGACGTTCTGGCCGAGCAGGGTGATTTCGCGCGCGCCGGCTTCCACCAGCCGCTGGGCTTCGGCCACCAGATCCCTGAAAGGGCGAGAGATTTCTGCACCGCGCGTATAGGGCACCACGCAATAAGTGCAGAACTTGTCGCAACCTTCCTGGACCGTGAGGAAAGCGCCGGGCGCGACTCGCCGCCGCTCGGGCAGTGCGTCGAACTTGGCTATTGCGGGCATGTCCGTGTCGGTGCTGCGTTCGCCCTCCGCCGCGCGCTCGATCATCTCGGGCAGGCGATGATAGGCCTGCGGGCCGACCACCATGGAGACGGCTGGCGCGCGGGCCATGATTTCCTCGCCCTCTGCCTGCGCGACGCAGCCTGCGACCGCGATCATCGGCGTCCTGCCCCCTTCCTCGCCCGCCTTCACCAGCCGGCCGATATCGGAATAGACCTTCTGCACCGCCTTCTCGCGAATATGGCAGGTGTTGAGCACAACAAGGTCGGCTTCGTCGCCATCTCTGGCCGGCGCGATGCCCTTTTCAGCCAGAAGCTCGGCCATTCGCTCGCCGTCATAGACGTTCATCTGGCAGCCGAAGCTCTTGACCCTGTAGGTCTTGGGAGGCGGGCTTTGTCGCATGGGGCCGGGCGGTTACAGGAAATGTGCCGATTATGAAAGCGTGGCGGGCGGTTTCATCGCG
>DASWIR010000042.1:0-8911 GCA_036397575.1 Alteraurantiacibacter sp.
CATTCCGTTGGCACTTGTGCTGCTGATCGGGCTTTTTCTGTTGCAGAAGCGCGGGACCAAAAAGGTAGGCGCGCTCTTCGCACCGGTGATGATCGTCTATTTCACGACGCTCGCCGTGCTGGGCATCATGTTCATTATCCGCTCGCCCGAGATCCTGATCGCGCTCAATCCCTGGTACGCGATCCAGTTTTTCATGGTCGACAAGTGGCTGGCCTTCCTTGCGCTCGGCTCGGTGGTTCTGGCGGTGACCGGCTCGGAAGCGCTTTACTCGGACATGGGTCATTTCGGCCGCGGTCCGATGCGGCTGTCCTGGTTCGGCTTTGTCATGCCGTGCCTGCTGCTCAACTATTTCGGTCAGGGCGCGATGATCATCGGAATGGACGATGCCGCGGCGGCAGAGGCAATCGAGAACCCCTTCTTCGTCATGGCACCGGAAATGCTGCGCCTGCCGCTGGTGATCCTTGCGACCTGCGCAACCTTTATCGCCAGCCAGGCGGTGATCTCGGGGGCGTTCTCGGTCACCCACCAGGCGATCCAGCTCGGCTTTATTCCGCGCCTCTCGATCCTGCACACGAGCGACGAGCATCATGGGCAGATCTATATTCCCATCATCAACTGGATGCTGTGTATCGCGGTGATCATGCTGGTGCTGTTCTTCCAGAACTCGTCCAGCCTCGCTTCGGCCTATGGCATTGCGGTGACCGGTGCGATCATGATCGACACCTGCCTGATGGCAGTGATGATGATTGCGATATGGAAATACAAATGGTGGGTGACGGTGCCCGTCATCTTCATCTTCTTCGTGGTCAATGGCGCCTACTTCACGGCGAATTTCACTAAAGTGCCCGACGGCGGCTGGTTCCCGCTGCTGGTCGGCGCGGCGGCATTCACGCTGCTCACCACCTGGGCCAAAGGCCGCAAGCTGATGCGGGACCGGATGAGCGAGATTGGCTTGCCGCTCAAGATCTTCGCCAAGTCCGGCCGCTCCAGCACGGCGCGCGTTCCGGGTACGGCCATCTTCATGAATTCGGCTTCGGGCGGCACGCCGTCGGCGCTGCTCCACAATATCAAGCACAACAAGGTGCTGCATGAGCGCGTGGTCGTGCTGACCGTGAAAATCGCCGACGTACCCTATGTCGATGCAGGCGAGCGCTGCGAGATCGAGGATCTGGGCGACGGTTTCTACCGCCTGATCCTGCATTACGGCTTCATGGAAGAGACCGATATCCCGACCGCCCTGCAGCGGGTCGACATGTGCGGCGGGCCGTTCGACATGATGCAGACCAGCTTCTTCCTCTCGCGCCAGACGCTGCTGAGCGCAGACAAGCCGGGTATGGCTGTCTGGCGCGAAAAGGTATTTTCCTGGATGATGCGAAATTCGGCGACGCCAATGGAATTCTTCCGCCTGCCAACCAATCGCGTGGTCGAACTGGGCAGCCAGGTGGAAATCTGAGCCCTCTCAGCCGATGCTGGCGAAACGTTCGATATCCTCGATCCTCCCGGAAACGATCAGCGTGTCGTCAGGCAGGACCCAGGTATCCGGCACCGCGTACTCGAAGTCTTTTTCAAGCCGCTTTATGCCAATCACGGTCACATCGTACTTCTTGCGAACCTCGCTCATCTCCAGCGTTTGGCCTACGATTGACGACGGCGCGTCAAGCTTGGCGATAGCGAACTTGTCGTCGAACTGGATGAAGTCGAGCAACTGGCCGTTCAGCAGGTGTGCGACCGTTTCGCCCATGCGCGCCTCGGGGAAGACGATGTGATGCGCGCCGGTGCGCTGCAGGATGCGGCCGTGGTTTTCGTTGGTAGCCTTGGCCCAGATCGAGGGCACGCCCAGGTCAGCCAGCCCGAGGACGGTCAATACGCTCGCCTCGATGTCGGTTCCGATGCCGACGACAGCGGATGTGAAATCGGCTGCACCCAGTGACTTCAGCGTTTCGACATCGGTAGAATCGGCTTCGACGGTCTGGGTCAGCTCGTCGGCCATCGACTGCACGGACGCCGGGTCGTTGTCGACGCCCAGCACCTCGTGGCCCATTCGCATCAGCGACTGGGCGACCGATCCGCCGAAGCGGCCCAATCCGATAACGAGAACGGGATCTCTGCGTTTAGCCGACAATGGGATTCTCCTCCGGATAGCGATAGGTCTTGCGGTCTTCCCCCAGCGCCAGCGCGGTAGCGATGGTGATCGTGCCGACACGGCCGACATACATCAGCACAATGATCGTCAGCTGTCCGGCAGGCGGAAGGTCGGCAGTGATTCCGGTGGACAGGCCGACCGTTGCGAAAGCTGAAATTACCTCAAACAGCACGTCGGAAAGCGGAAAATCGGTGACCGAGAGCAGGATCACCGTGCCGACGGCAATGAGGAGGGCGGACAGCACTGCGATAGCGAGTGCTTGCCGCTCGACCCTGTTACCGACCCGCCGGCCCATGATCTCTGCGTCGCGCTCGCCGCGTATCTCGCTCCATACGACGATCAGCAACAGGAAGAATGTCGTAACCTTGATGCCGCCCGCCGTACCGGCGCTACCGCCGCCGATAAACATCAACGCGTAGTTGAAAGTCAGCGTTTCGATCCGAAAGGCACCCACATCGAGGCTGTTGAAGCCCGCCGTGCGCGGCATCACCGAATGAAAGGCGGCGTTGAGCAGCTTGCCGTCCCAGCCCATCGGCCCAAGAGTGGCCGGGTTGCTCCATTCCGCTGCAACCAAGGCAAGCATACCGCCCAGCAGCAGGATCGCGGTGCCGATCACGGTTATCTTGCTGTGCAGCGTCCAGCTGCGGAAGCCGAACGGACGCATGCGAAACTCCCGGATAACCGGAAAGCCGAGCGACGAGATAATCACCGCAATCATGATCGGCGCCAGGATCCATACATCTCGCTGAAATGCCATGAGGCTGTCCGAGTAAGTCGAGAACCCGGCATTGTTGAACGCCGAGACGGCGTGAAAAAGCCCATTCCAGGCGGCGTCGCTCCAGCTTGCGCCATAGTGCAGCCGCAGGCGCAGGATCAGGACAAGCGCAGTCAACGCTTCGACCAATACGGTGACGCGGAATGCGAGGACCAGGACCTTCCTTGTGTCGCCTCCGGCCAGCCGGTTGCGTTCGACATGAGTCGCCAGACGATCGCGCAGCCTGAAAGTGCGGCCCGCCAGTAGCCCGAGCAGCACGGCGGCCGTCATGATTCCGAAGCCGCCGATCTGGAACAGGAGCATGATCACGCCCTGCCCGAATGGCGACCAGTATGTTTGCGTGTCGACCGTTATGAGCCCGGTTACGGCCACTGCGGATGTTGCGGTAAACAGAGCTACCAGGGGCGGGGCGCTTCCCAATCCGGCCCGCGCGACCGGAAGCGACAGCAACAGAGTTCCGATCGAGATTGCGACGAGGAACAATGCCGGGACCAGCCGGACCGGATCGCGAAATGGGTTGTTGATCTTCATTTCGCTACCGGTTTGCGGAAACAGTGCAGGCGCCGGAAGGGTCCGGACGCCTGCCTATTTAGACCCTCTCAGCCCAGATTGGCGCTGACCATCGCATACATCATCGGCAGCGAGAGCAGCACGTTGAGCCGGCTGGCGATCAGCGCGCGCGGTGCGGCGGCGGCCTTGGCCTCGGCGCTCGCCTCGACGATCCCCAGGACCTTCTTCTGCGCGGGCCAGATGATGAACCACACGTTGAAGGCCATGATCAGTGCCAGCCACATGCCGACGCCGATAAGGTCCACTGCGCCTTCGCCGCTGAAGGTCAGCGCCGGAACAAGGTAGCCGCCGACATGGGCGATGATCAGGCCGGTAAGCACAGTCAGGGCCGCTGCCCAGCGGAAGAAGAACAGCACCTTGGGCGCGATATGGCCGGTAATGGCGCCTTTCTGTTCGGCGGGAATGGCCGGCATGGTCGGCACTTGCACGAAGTTCAGGTAATAAAGCAGCCCGATCCACAGCACGCCGAAGAACAGGTGGAGCCAGCGCGTGATCGAATTCACGTCGACCGGAACGCTCGGCCCGAAGCCGAACATCACCACCAGCGCCGCGACCAGGCCGATGATGAGTACGAGATGCAGGTTTCCGAATAGCTTTGTCATAGAACTCCCCTTTTGCGCTTCATTGTGCTCGTTTTGGATCTGCCTCGCTTGTAGGCCCGGCCGGGCGCTTTCGACAAGGGGAGCGCGATGTCTGATGAACGGTCGGGGCCAGCCGGCATTCGGCACGCAGCCAGAGACGGTCTCAACCCTCGCGCCGAACTCATCCTTCACAAACAGCTTTCCTACAGTGCGGTGCCTGATCCATATTCGCCGTTGCTCTTTCACATCGTCGTTCCAACCGGTTCCCTCCGCGCCGCGCGAGAAGCGGGCGGACTTGCACACCAAAAACGGCGCACGCGTCCGTCTCATCACTCCAATTCGTCATCCCCGCGAACGCGGGGACCCAGTTGGCTCCGACTGTATGTGGGTTCCCGCGTTGGCGCCGCACGCCGCCTTCGACTTCGAGGGAAACGAAGCTGTCCACAGGACGATGACAGAGGCGAAGTATCGGGCCTTTCTCGCCCTGTGCCCAGGCGCCCGGCAAAGTGTGCCCCTGTGCCCATGGCCCGTAAAGCCCCGGAAACCCTCGCTTTTCGAGGGGCACAGACAGGGGCACAGGGTGTGCCCTATGTGCCCTTCATCGTGACGATGCGTTCAGCTTTGCAGCGCCGAACCTTTCAGCGGTTCCGCTGCCGGACCGTATATTCAGGCCCGGGATCGGGCCCGCTACGCTGGCGGCAACGTCTGCTCTTCCTCTTTCGCACCTTCATCGCCCAAACCGTGACGCAGCAGCATCGGCAGCTGGGTGAAGGTGAAAAGGAAGGAAAGCGGCAGGAAGACCCACAGCTTCGCCGCCAGCCAGTCGCCGAAGCTCAGCCAGTAGCGCAGCCCTTCGTTGAGCGCCGCGAGGACGAAGAAGAACAGGCCCCAGTTGCGCGAGAGCTTGAGCCAGCCTTCGTCGTCGAGGCCCTCGAATGCCGCCTCCAGCAGCCATTGGAGCAGCGCCTTGCCGCGCCACCATCCGATCAGAAGGACGGCGCCGAAGAAGATATAGAGCACCGTCGGCTTGATCTGGACGTAGAACGGATCGGCCAGCAGGATCGTCAGCCCGCCGAAGCCGACGATCAGGATCGTTGAGAGCCACAGCATCCGCGAGACATGGCCGAGCCTCCATTTGGAGACAGCCAATGCGATCAGCGCGGCAACTATGAAAGCGCCGGTACTGCGGACCACGGCGAAGACCGCTCCCAGCCCGTCCTCGGCATCGTCGGGCGAGTAGTAGCGATAAACGAGGAAGAAGATCAGCAGCGGGCCGTAATCCACTGCGACATTGAGCCAGCCCGATTTGGGCTTGGTTTGCGGAGTGCTCTGGGCTGCAGGTTCGCTCATTCTTTATCCCTTATTCGTCATTGCGACGCCGGCTTTGGGCCGGGGGAAGCAATCCAGTCCCACCGCCGGCCGGCTCTGGATTGCCGCGCCTCGCTGTGCGAGGCTCGCAATGACGACGATCATGTTCATGCCACCCCCGCGATAACCTTGGCGACCAGGTCCGGGTCGAAGGGCCTCAGGTCGTCGATCTTCTCACCCACGCCGATCGCATGGATCGGCAGGCCGTATTGCTCGGCCGCTGCCACCAGCACGCCGCCGCGCGCCGTGCCGTCGAGCTTGGTCATGACGAGACCGGTCACGCCCGCCATTTCCTTGAAGACGTCGATCTGGGAGAGGGCATTCTGCCCGTTGGTTGCGTCGAGCACCAGGATCACGTCGTGCGGCGCTTCGGGATTGAGCCGGCCGAGCACTTTCCTGATCTTGGCCAGCTCGTCCATCAGTTCGCGCTTGTTCTGCAGCCGCCCGGCCGTGTCCACGATCAGAGTGTCGATGCCTGTCTCGGTCGCGGCCTTGACCGCGTCGAACACGATGCTGGCCGGGTCGCCGCGCTCCGCTCCGCGGATGATGGGCACGCCGACACGCCCGGCCCAGATGGCGAGCTGTTCGATGGCGGCAGCGCGGAACGTGTCGCCCGCGGCCAGCATCACGGAGTAATCCTGTTCCTTGAACAGATGAGCGAGCTTGGCGATGGTGGTGGTCTTGCCCGAGCCGTTGACCCCGATCACCAGCATTACCTGCGGCCGGGGAAACGCTGTGATCTCAAGCGGCCTGGCGACCGGGCGCAGGATCTCGGCGATTTCCTCGGCCACGGCTTCCTTCAGCTCGCGCTCGCTGATGGTCAGGCCGAAGCGCTTTTCGGCGAGCTTCGCACGGATCCGCGCGGCTGCCGACGGGCCGAGGTCGGACAGGATCAGCGCATCTTCGACTTCGTCGAGAGCGGCATCGTCGAGCTTCGCGGTGCCGACAACGCCGGTCAAATTTTCCGACAGCCGCTCGGATGTTTTTCGGAAACCTCCGAACAGACGCTCGGTCCAGCTTGGCCCGCTCATTTGAGAATTCCCTGCTCGATCGCGGTCGGCGTCACCTCGAAGATGCTTCCGGCGGATGTTCCTGCCGGCAGCGCGACCCGTGCGAAGTTTTCGGCATAGCCGCTGCCGTCGCGCTCGGCGAGAACCCGCTGCGGCCTGCCCACCAGCGTGCGCAACCAGGCATCGCGAACTTGGTTCACACATTCGCGAAGCTCAGCGGCGCGACGCCTGATTGTTTGCTTTTCGATCTGCGGCATGCGTGCGGCAGGGGTTCCGGGGCGTGGCGAGTAGGGGAAGATGTGGCCATGGACGATTTCGAGTTCACCAATGATCGAGCGATTGGCGGCGTGCATCTCCTCGTCCTCCGTCGGAAAACCGGCAATGAGGTCGGCGCCAACCGCGATCTCCGGACGCCGAGCCTTCAGCCGCTCGACCAGGGCCACCGCATCCGCGCGCGAATGGCGTCGCTTCATCCGCTTGAGGACGAGGTCGTGCCCGTGCTGCAAAGAAAGGTGAATATGCGGCATCACGCGAGTTTCACCGGTGAAGAGTTCGAACAGCTCGCCGTCCACTTCGATCCCGTCGAGCGAGGACATGCGCAGCCGCCGCAGTTGCGGGAATTCTTCGAGCACCGTGCGCACCAGCGCCCCCAGCTTTGGCGAGCCAGGGAGATCGGCGCCCCATGAGGTCACGTCCACCCCGGTCAGCACGACTTCCGGCGCGTCCTGCTCCAGGTGACGTTCGACCTCGCGAAGAACTGCCGCAACCGCCAGCGAACGGCTCTTGCCGCGCCCCTGCGGAATCACGCAGAAGGTGCAGGAATGGTTGCAGCCGTTCTGCACCGCGACGAAGGCGCGTGTGTGGTTTGTAATTGCGAGTCCCTGCGAAGGCAACGACCTCGAGCCAACCCGCGCAGCACTTGACCGAACGAGGTCCCTGCCTTCGCAGGGACTCACATTATACCGCCGCGGGTCCAGCTTGGCTTCATTGGCGATGAGGCCGTCGACCTCAGGCATGGCGGCAAGCTGTTCGCGCTCGATATCCGCGGCGCAACCCGTCACCAGCAGCCGCGCATCGGGCCGTTCACGCCGCGCCTTGCGGATCGCCTGGCGTGTTTGGCGCACCGCTTCGGAAGTGACTGCGCAGCTGTTTATTACCACGATATTCTTCTCGCGGCCGAGCATGGATCGGATGCGTTCGCTCTCGGCGATATTGAGGCGGCAGCCGAGCGTAACGACTTCGGCTCTCACGCGAAATCGTCCCATTCGAAAGTACCGCGAAAGCTTTCCTTCGCGCTGCCTGTCATGGTGAAGGAGCCAGCCCCGTCCCAGCCGATGGTCAGCGTACCGCCTTTCAATCGCACTTCGACCGGCGACTGTGCCAGTCCGCGGCGGATCGCGGCAATCGCCGTCGCGCAGGCGCCTGTGCCGCAGGCGCGGGTTTCGCCCACACCGCGCTCCCACACGCGCAGGTCGATACCATCATCGCCGATCGTCGCGACATTCACGTTTACGCGCTCCGGGAAGATCGGATCGTGTTCGATCCGGGGGCCGAGATTTTCCAAATCCACTGCATTCAAGTCTTCGACGAAAAAGACTGCATGCGGATTGCCAACATTGACGGCGGCGGGGTTTTCAAGTTCGTTCCAGCCGACCGGCATGGCAAGGGTATCCAACGCATAGGCAAGGGGGATAGCTTCCCAGTCGAGTTTTGGGGGCTCGAAAGTGACGGAAATATCTGATCCATCCGGCGTAACTTCCAGCATACCGCCGCTGGTCTCGATCCGCGCCAGTTTTCCCAGCAACAGGCCGATCGCGCGAGTGGCATTTCCGCAGCTTTCCACTTCACCGCCATCGGCGTTGAAAATCCGCATTTTCAGATCGGCCTTGCCGCTCGGCTCAAGCAGGATCAGCTGGTCGCAGCCGATCCCTGTTTTGCGGTCTGCGATCGCCCGCGCAAAGGCACCGGTAACGGGCGGCAGCGTCTCGGTGCGCGCGTCGAGCATGACGAAGTCGTTTCCGAGCCCATGCATCTTGATGAAGGATACGCGCATGATCGACCTGCGCCTCTAGGCGCTGGACCGGCCGACCGCAATGCGAACGAATGTGAAATTCAGCGTGCGCGCTTGCGCGGTTCCTGCTCGTCGGGGGCCGGGTCGGCATCGCTGCCGCTGTCGGCGTCCTCTTCGATGTAGCTCACTTCGCCCTTGTCGAGAACAAGCGAGGCCTTGGCGAGCCGCTCATATGTCGCGGCGGCGCTTTCAGGACGGCCATACAGGAATCCCTGGCCCTTCATGTTGCCCATGCCTTTCAGGAGGTTGTGCACCTCGAAACTCTCGATACCTTCGGCGGTGATCGGCATTTGCAGTCCGTCACCGAGCGAAATGATCGCTTCCACAACCTTGCCTAGCCCCTCCTCCTCCTTGAGTTCGCGCACAAAGCTGCGGTCGATCTTGATCCGGTCG
>DASWIR010000043.1:0-2734 GCA_036397575.1 Alteraurantiacibacter sp.
AAAACCAGCGAATATATCACTGCCTTGAGCGGCTTCACGCTACTAAGCCGCTCATCACGGCCGAACAGGCGGTAGAGCGTCCACAACCAAGCGAGATACGCGAATCCAAGTAGGACGGCCGCAACCACATTGCCAAAGCCAAGCGCTATGGTAGCCACACACCAAGCGGCGTTCAGCGCCAATGCGGTAGCCTGCGGCAATGCAGCTCTGCGCTCGGCACCGGCGCGCCACAGCAGCCAGCCGGCCAGCACCAGCGAAGCGCATGCGGCGATGGCAAAGGTTACGAGCCCGAATATCCCAAGGTCCATCATCGCGCACCCTCATGCCAGAGGATCACCCGCAGAGTTTGCAGCAGGATGAGGAGGTCCAGAAAGGGGGTATAATTCTTTGCGTAGTAAAGATCGTATTCCAGCTTTTGCCGAGAATCCTCGATCGACGCGCCATAGGGATAGTTGATCTGCGCCCAGCCCGTGATGCCGGGCTTCACCATATGCCGCTCGGCATAGTATGGCAGCTTATCCTCGAGGTCTTCGACGAAAGCCGGCACTTCGGGCCGCGGGCCGACAAAACTCATCTGTCCACACAGCACGTTCCACGCCTGCGGCAGTTCGTCGATCCGCAGCTTGCGAATGAAGCGCCCGAGACGGGTGATGCGCGGATCGTCCTTCACGGCCCATTTCGATCCGTCCTTCTCGGCGTCCGAACGCATAGAGCGCAGCTTGATGAGCTCGAAAGGCTGGCCATAAATGCCCACACGCATCTGGCGAAAAAAGGCCGGTCCCTTGCTGTCCAGCTTTACCAGGCAGGCGAAGACCGCAATCACCGGCAGAGCAAAGAGGAGGAGTATGGCGCTGGCGACCATGTCGAACATGCGCTTGAGCACGCTCGAAATCGCGCGACCGGAAGAGAACCCGTCGGAGAAGATCAGCCAGGAAGGATTGAGCGTGTCGAGGTCGACGCGCCCTGTCTCGCGCTCAAGAAAGGTCGAAAAGTCGTTCACATGGACGCCGGCGGTCTTCACGCGCAACAGATCCTTGAGCGGCAGCGCATTGCGCCGCTCCTCCAGTGCCAGCACGACTTCAACTGCCCCCATCTTTTCGACGAACTGGGCCAGGTCGGGGATCGTATCGCGCGAGATGGCTTCATCCACGACGCGCTCGGCATCGGTCATTGCGACATAGGCGACAATTGCAAAGCTACTCTCGCGCCGGTCGCCCAGTTTGCGAAGCCGGTTCGCGCGGAGGCCTGCGCCGAGCACCAGGATGCGTCGACGAAAGGCCGAAGTTCCGAGCAAGCCGCCGACAATGAGACGGTTTGCCATCAGGAACACGATCGCCAGCGCCATGGTGTAGAGCAGGGTCGAACGCCAGAACGTCTCGCCCCCAAGTGCGAAGTCGATGAAGCTCAGCGCGAGGATTGCCAGACTTACCGCGACCAGAAGCCGGGCGCCGGCAAAGCGCATCGAACGCAGCGAATCAGCACCATATATGCCGACTGAAATCATTGCCGTCATAACCACAGCCGAGATCCCGGCGAGCCACCCGATGCGATCCAGGACAGTCCCTGCGTCGATGCCGATCTGCGAGGCACGCAGTTCCCAGGCCAGCTCCGCCGCCAAGCCGAGCAGGATCAGGTCGAACAGCCCCAGCAGCAAAACGGCATGCGGAACGTAATGTTTGAATAGCCGGATCATGTCCCCACCAGCGGATTGCAACCACAAGGCACGGTAGAGCCGTGCCCGCGGAGACCGGCCTAGGAGACAGAAGTGAAATGTCGGTAAATTTTACAAGCCGGGCCGCAAAACCGCACAATCCGCGGCTTTGCGGCACTGGCCTTGTTGGTTACTCTTGAGTCAACGAATCCGCAGCTTCCTCCGCCGCATCGCCCACCTGGGTGGCGGCATTGCCGACGTCGTCAGCAGCCTCCGCTATCGCATTGTCCTTGGCCGCTTCTGCCCCGCCCATTTGGGTGTACAGGATAAAGCCGGCGATCACAGCCACCAGCAGCACCAGCGCGATCATCCATGTGCCTGAGCCGCCGCGCGAGCGGCGCTCGTCGGTGACGACGGTAGTGGTATGAGTGTTGCCCTCAGGCGTCTCATAGGTCGTGGTCCGTTCTTCAGTCATGTTCGGGCCTTTCGTTGCGATAGGGCTCAAACGACAAGGCAGAGGCGGTGGTTCCCGCGCGCAAGCCGTCCCGCGAACGGGAAACCAGCACCGGCTTCTGGCATGCCATGGGCATGGCATTCCAATAGCGCGCGGCCTCCGTCAAATTCTGCCTCCTAGGCCAATCGGACTCAACAGGATGCGAGGCACTGAGATGACTGTTTTTGTCAGCAAAGCGAGGTTTGTGTTGCCAGTGCTTATATTGGCGGCCTGCTCCCAGACCGATCCGACCACTGCCGGTGACGAGAGCGAAGCGGCCATGGCTGAGCCTTTGACCGAAATGGCCATGAATTCAGCAAAGCGCCAATGCACGAGCGTCGCAGTGATGCAACAGGTCGAATCTGATGCGGCCAAAGATGTCTGCGACTGCACGGTGAACAGGCTGGTGTCCGATGGTCACTTCACCAGCCAGCGCGGGCCGACAGATGCCGAGCAGCAGTCGGCGCTCGACGGCTGCATCGACCAATATCAGGCGGCGGCAGGGTGACGCAGGCTATGCGCTTTTCCCGTCTTCTCGCTTGCTGCGCGATCGCCGCGCTCTTTTCCAGTGCGGCTCAGGCGCAAAGCGT
>DASWIR010000044.1:0-15420 GCA_036397575.1 Alteraurantiacibacter sp.
TGCGAGCGAACCTGGTATGGCGAACGGTGCTGCGCTGGTTGGTTGCCATGAACCCGAGATCTCCCTGCCGCGCTTGTCCATCAGAGGCGGACAGGTGGCAACAGTCCTGCCTGCCAAATTGCTACCGCATTGCAGCATTTATGTTGCAACAAATGCTGCGCTGCGGCATCGTGCCGATGTATGGGGGAACTGCCACTGTCCATCCAGCCGGCTGTCGAGGAACTGCTTGCCTCTCTGGGCGAACAAGCAGGGGACATCTCCGTTCGTTGCAGCGACACCGGAGGCATTGTCGGCCGGCTGAACCGGCAAATGTCCGCCGAAGCGGAACGGCTCGGCCAACTTGCTTCCGTCATGCAGTCGCTCAATGCCAGTCAGGCCGAAAACCGCGCGGCGACCGATGAATTGCTGCAGACTGCCTCGCTGGCCTGGACCGTTCTCGAACGGGGCAATACGGTTGCCGAACAATCGCTGAGCGAAGTTTCCCGCCTCGTGACAGATGTCACCGGTCTCGATGGCCACCTCCAGGGCTTCCTTGAAACGCTCGGCACTATCGGCGGGATTGCGCGAACCCTGCGGCAAATCGCCGAACACACGGAACTGCTCAGCTTCAACGCACGTATCGAGGCGGCGCGCGGCGGTGAAGCCACTCGGGCCTTTGCCGTGCTCGCTGCCGAAATTCGCCGGCTGGCGGTCACGACAACCGATTCCTCGAACGAGGTCGGCGAGAACATCGCCCGGCTGGAAGCGACCGCCGGAACTCTGATCCAATCGCTCAAAGCCAACATCGCCCACGGCCGCGACGCGACCCGGCATATCGATGCGCTTAACCAGGCGCTTACCGAAATGGCCGCTCTGGTGCATCAGTTCCACGACCGTTCCACGGCCATTGCCGACTGCAATCGGCGCGCCGAAGGCGAAGTAGCCAAACTCGATGCAGGCCTTGCGGAATTTCGCGAGGTTGCGGCCAAGAGCAGCAAAAGGGCCAGGCAGGCGCGTAAGCAGCTCGATTCGCTGGAAAGCCATGCCAACGACATGCTGAACCAGGTCGCGCATGGCGGGGTGCCGACACGCAATACGCAATTCATCGATCTGGCGCTGGCGGGTGCCCGGGAGGTGAGCGAACTGATAGAGCAACAGCTCGGCAGTATGGACCTTGGCGAAAGCGCCCTGTTCGACATCGATTATCGCCCGAGGCCCGGCACCGATCCGGTCCAGTACGACAATCGCTTCGCCGATTTTGCAGACCGGCACATCCGGCCATTGCTGGACCGGCAGACCAATCAGCATAAATCAGTCGTCGGCTGCTGCCTGCTGGACGTAAACGGCTATTTGCCCACGCATATAACTGAACGCAGCCAGGGCCAGATTCCCGGCGAACGGATGCGGAATCTGGAATTCAGCCGCAACCGACAGATTTTCATGGATGACCAGACTCGCCGCGCGGTCGGCGGTGAGGGAGACTTCTTCGTCTTTGCCTACCGGCAGGATCTGGGCGAGGGGCGGTACCGGGCGCTGCGCAGCGTGTTCGTCCCGCTGGTATTCAATGGCCGGAAATGGGGATTGTACGAGCTGGGATATTTGATTTGAGGCTGCCCGGATAATCCTTTCCTCAACCGGTCGTCGAAGCTCGCGAAGTTCGGGTCGCATGCCATAGGCTGCAGCACTTGAGCGGCGATCGTGATAAGGGGCCGCGTCGGCGCCCTTTCGGCCGCCGCTTCATGGAGCAGATTTCGAATGGCTGGATACAAGAACCCGGATTTCAACGAACGGACGGCTGCGGCTCGCGCAGCAAAGCAAAGCGCGCTCGATCAGCTGCGCAACAAGCCGGCGCCCGATCCGGCAGTGATTGCCGAGCGGCAGGCGGCGCGCGCAGCGCGCGAGGCCGCCGCGCAGGAGCGCAGGGCGGCCCGCCAGCTCAAGCTCGAGGAAGCCAAGGCCGCCAAACTGGCCAAAAAGGCGCCGGAGCCCAAAGCGAGTGAGGAAGAACTGAAGGCGGCCCGCGATGCGCGCTACGCCGCGCGGAAGGCGCGGAAACGGTGATACCGCGCGAAATCACAGGCGTGGCGGAGGTGCAGGGCGGTCCACCGCTCCGCCTCTTCCGCCACGGCGCAAGGTGATGGCCTGAGCCGCCAAGCGGGACGGGGTCAAAGGGTGCTTGCCGGAACAGCGGGAAGTGGGCCGGGAGCGGGCCAACCGCTATTTATGAGGTCGCGGAAAAAGCCGGTTATGGCCATAGCGTTTGCGCGCATGTCGACATAGGCGTTGCGAATGCTCAACCGAATGCACTTTAACGGAGCCTGGCGCGACTATCAGGCACGCATTCTTGAGGAGATGGATGAGCATCTCGAAGATGCGCGGCTGCATGTGGTTGCGGCTCCTGGCGCGGGAAAGACTGTGCTCGGCCTCGAGATCGCGCGCAGGATCGGCAGGCCAACGCTCGTCTTCGCGCCGACTATCGCAATCCGCGAGCAATGGGTCCAACGCCTCTGCCCTCTATTCCTCGACAGGCCTGCCGAACCGGATGAGGTCTCCCGTGACATCGCCGATGTGCGGAAGCTGACGCTGGCGACGTATCAGGCGCTCGACTCCTGGCGGCGCGGAGAAGAGCTGGATGATCTTGTAGATGGCCTGAACCGGCAAGGCCAGTTCACACTGGTTCTGGACGAGGCGCACCATCTTCGCCGGGAATGGTGGCAATGCCTCGATACGCTTACGGAAAAGCTAACGGATGTCCGAGTTGTCGCCCTGACGGCAACGCCGCCTTACGACGCCAGCCTTGCCGAATGGAGGCGCTACGAAGAACTCTGCGGGCCGATCGATCTTGAGATCGGAATACCGGAACTGGTTCGCAACGGCGACTTGTGTCCGCATCAGGACCATCTGGTGCTGTCTGAGCCTACCGAAGATGCCCTGGCCATTCTCGATAGGCGGCGTGCGGCAATCGGACAACTGCAGCACGACCTGCACACGGACGAGGAGTTGCTGGAATGGCTGCTCGTGCATCCCTGGATGGCGGATCCCGAAGCGCACATCGAGGCCATACTCGATGCCCCTGAGATGCTCTCGGCAGTGCTCATAATTCTTGGTTCTGCCGGGCGCAGATTGCCAACGGGGCCACTGAACTTACTCGGCGTCTCGGCTCGTAATCTCCCGGCGCCTTCGCTCTTCTGGCTCGAACGTTTCCTGGACGGCGTGATTGCCCAGCACAGGGCAAGCTTTCCGATCGGCGCCGAACGTCTCAAGCTACTCAAAGACCGATTGCATCGTCACGGCCTGATCGAAGGCGGACGAGTGCGCCTTCACCAGACGCGTTCGGTCTTCCGGCTGATGACTTCCAGCCTTGCCAAGCTGGATAGCATTGTCGCAATCGCGAAGGCCGAGCAACAGGCTCTCGGTAGCGGGCTTCGCATGGTGATCCTTTCGGATCATATCCGTGCGGGCGAATTGCCAACCAGGCCGGACGTTAAGTTCCAGCCCGCCAGGCTGGGAGTGGTTCCGATCTTCGAGACGCTCCGGCGTTCGGAAGTCAACGATGAGCCCTTGGGCGTATTGACCGGAAGCCTGGTGATCGTTCCAAGAACGGCGCTTGCAGAATTGGAGCGCGTCGCCCGCGACTTGCACCTTGAGTCAAGTATGATCCGCGCGTCGGAGCTGCCAGCATGCCCCGGCCACGTTCGCCTTGAGCTAAAGGCAGGCGGCAACGCCGATCTGGTGAGGCTTGTCACTGCGCTGTTCGCTCGAGGAGACATTCGCATCCTTGTCGGAACCCAGTCGCTGCTGGGCGAAGGCTGGGACGCTCCCACGCTCAACAGTCTGATCCTGGCCAGCAACACCGCCTCATTCATGTTGTCAAACCAGATGCGGGGCCGGGCAATACGAATCGATCCGGCAAAGCGGGACAAGGTTTCTAACATCTGGCATCTCGCAACCGTGGATCCGGCGCACGAAGGTGCTTGGGATACGATGGCCTCGACGTTCAACTGGGGATTTCTCAACGATGGGGGAGTGCCCGGCCTTTCCGACCTTGAAGTTGTCGCTCGTCGATTCAAAGCTTTCGAGGGCATTTCGAACGGGGCCTCCACCCTGATCGAGAGCGGTATCGGTCGTCTCGGCATCAATCCCAACAAGACCATTGCGGAAGCGAACCAAAGGACGTTTGCGATCGCGGCCGATCGCAAAATGATCGCAGAACATTGGCGGGAATCCTTGGGCCGGGGGGCTGCGCGAGCGCATGTTCGTGAGACTGCGGCGCCGAACTATTCACCCCGCAGTTTGAGTTGGTTCGACACTTTACATGCTCTCGGCTGGAGCGCTGCGGGAAGCGGGGCGTTCGTAGCGGCGAATGAACTGCGGAGCGTCGCGTCATTCGAAGATATCGCTGTCATCGCTATGGGTCTTGCCGGTGTGGCGACACTGGCCAGCCTGCCGCGCCTTGCGAAGGCTGCAAGGCTTGCCTGGCGCAACGGTTCATTGGAGGGCAGCCTTGAGGCTGTCGGCGAGGCAGTCCTCCGAGCCTTGCACCACGCTGGAATCGCAAGTGAGAAGGACATGCAAGGAGCCCATATCGAAGTCCGCACAAGCCTTGATGGCCGCAAGGATATTGTCCTGACAGGCGTGAGCCGCGCGACCGAGCGGCAGGTTATGCAAGCCATGGCCGAAATTCTGGGGCCGGTTCAAAATCCGCGCTACCTGCTGCTCCGGAAATCCTGGCTGGGTTGGAAGATGCGCGTGGATTATCACGCAGTTCCAACGGTGCTTGGTACACGAAAGGAATATGCGGAGCCGTTCCTGAAGCTCTGGCGAGCGGGGGTCGGATCTTCAAAACTTGTCTATACTCGAACGCCGGGAGGTAGACGGGTCTTGCTGCGTGCGCGAGTTAGCTCTTTTGCTTCAGGTTTCCAGCGTGTCGTCGATCGTCGTTCAGTGTGGCTGTAATTGGGCCGCTGGCAGACCGTCGTCCAAGCGCATCCTCGGACATAAGCCGGTTTCGCGCCGCACTACGTGGAATCCCTTATAGGACATCGTCACATTTGTTGGGCGTCATGTGGCAGGGCCATTTACATGCAGTGGGCTCCTTCGAAAGCACGGGCGGTGCCTCGGATATTTCACGGGCTGGTGCGACTGCGCCCGGCGCAAGCCTGGGTTCTCATCCTGTTCAGCCTCGATCTGGCGGCGCTGGCCGACTTTCTGACGGGACCGGATCTTTGGTTCGGACCAGGCTATTTGCTCGTGATCTGCGTCGCCGCCTGGTCGCTCGGTTGGCGGGCCGGACAATTGACCGGCATTGCCTGCATGGTGCTGACCTTCGCCATCAATGGTGTCAGCCTTTACCCATATGGCGGCGCCGAATTGATATGGAATCTGGCGATGCGATTTGCCGCGATCTCGATCGTCGTCGCAATCGTTGCGGGGGTACGCCGGGCCTATCTCAGAGAGTGGTGGTTGGCGAGGACCGACATTCTGACCGGTGCCCTCAATCGCCAGGCATTCTTTGAGCTCGCACCGCCGGCCATCGATACCCAGAGGTGGCGGCTGCTGGTCTTCGCCGATCTCGACGGACTGAAGAAGATCAATGATTTTCAGGGCCACGCCGTCGGCGATGCCTGCCTGCAGGCTTATGGGGCAGCGGTCGGAAAGATAATTCGGCGCGACGACATCTTCGCGCGTCTCGGCGGTGATGAATTTGTCATCTTCATGAGCGTGATGGATGAAGCCGCTGCAAGAATCGTGGCTGCCCGGCTGCACGAGGCCATGAACAATACTCCCGCCGGAAACGGAACGCTGAGCTGCAGTGTCGGAGCCCTGATGGTGCCACCGGGCGATGCATCGATCGACGATCTCGTGAGGAGCGCCGACAATTTGATGTACGAAGCCAAGCAGCGCGGAGCGGGCTTGCAGCTGGGTGTCGCATCCAATGTCAGGCGCCCGGCCGTCAGCCGGACCAGGGCGGTCCCGCGCGCCCGGGTCGCCGTTGGACAAGGCGGAATCCCGGATCGGCGTGCCCTCCCGGCGGCATGTGACTCCGTGCCGCGCTAGATCGGGCGATTCATCGAGGGGGTTCAGGTTGTGATATGCTGAACAGATGGGCCGATTGCGGGCAGTACGGTTTGAGGTAATACATATAGGCAATCTGCCTTACGCGCGTCCCGTTTGCCGGACGGTCCGCTTAGAGCCAAAGCCCTGCTGAGTATCGTAGGGGCGAAGCCGTTGTGTTTGGCGCATAGCCTTCTCTTCCAATTCCGGAGTTCAGATTAGGCACTCAAGTGATTGAGGCTCCGGCGCGTTCCAGCCCTTCAGCATACCGATCAAGTTGCGCAGTATCCTTGAGATAGTACAGCCTTTCTCGCGCATAGCGCACGGACAGGCGAGGCTCCTTGGCGAGTGCCGCTGCCAGTGCATGACGCGCTTCGGCCTCTTTGCCCATAAGTGCGAGCGCCACCGCCTTGTGCGCATAGGTCCAATATTGGTGATTGGGTATTTCGGCGGCGCGATCGGCCCATTCGACGGCGCGTTCGAAGTCGCCCTTGAAAATAAAGGCCAGTGCGCCGTAAGTGAAAAATGCCCATCGCTGCGGATCGTTCGAACTCAGCGCAATGGCGTGCTCGAACTGTCTGATAGCTTCGTCGTAACGTCCAAGATAGGTAAGCGAATCGGCTAATCCGCAGTGCGCGGCGGCAAAGGTCGGATTGAGTTCGATTGCGAGCTTGTTGCCTTCGATTGCACTTTCATATTCCTGCCGGGCAAGCTGGACACGTGCCTTCAGCGCATAAAACGTCGAATTGCTGTCGTCGATTTCGAGGGCGGTCTGCGTAGCGTCCAACGCTTCGTCGAGTCGAGCGGAAGTCGCCTCGACGGCCCAGTAGACAGTGCCCAGCACCACGGCATAGGCCCACCAAGCGTGGGCATCACCGAATGCAGGATCGAGCTCCCTGGCTTTCTGCAGCAACTCCTGCGCGCGCAGATTGTCGGTCTCGGTGAACTTGAAAAGATGCGCAATGCCGAGATGATAGGCCTCCCATGCGCGCAGGTCGCGCGAGCCAACGGTTCTGGATATCTTGCGCCGTTCCTCGACGCCGATGGCCGGTTCGAGCCGGGCGGCAATCGTTTGCGTGATGCTGTCCTGCACCTCGAAGATGTCTGCGCACTCGCGATCATAGTTTTCCGACCAGATGCATCCGCCACCGCGCGCATCGACAAGCTGGACGTTCACCCGCACGCGGGCGTCGCGTTTCCGGACGCTGCCCTCGATCACATAATCGGCACCCGTTGCGTGGGCTATGGCATCGATCGTGGCGGCATTTCCCTTGAATTGCACCATGGTGTTGCGCGCGACCACGATCAGCCAGCGATGCCGGGCCAGCGCGCCGATGATATCGGCGGTCAGGCCATCGGAGAAATAGTCTTCGGCGGGATTGCCGGAGAGGTTCGCAAACGGGGCAACCGCAATGATGGGCCGTTCATGCTTTTCTCGCGCGCCAATATTGCCGGGTTCGTCGCACTCCACATCTGCGATGAAGTGAAAACCGCGACCATGCGCGGTCCGGACAAGTGCTTGCGTCTTCCCGTCGTCGCCGATCGCCTGTCGAACCGATTTTATGCAACTCGACAATGCCGCGTCCGAGACGATCCGGCTATCCCAGACCTCCCGATTGATTTCGTCTTTGGTCAGGATGCGGCCCCGGTTTGCAACGAGATAGGCAAGCAGCTCGAACACCCTGGGTTCAACCGATAGCGGCCGCCCGTCCCGTCTCAGTTCACGCCGGTCCGCGTCGAGTTCGCAACTGCCAAAGCGATAAATCATGGTGGTCCCCGAGAGGCGCAAAAGACGTACTCTTCGACGGATCATTCGGTCAATTGGGCGGACACCTCAAGGCCTCCCCAGGAATCACCAGAGTTTCCCCAAGGCTTCGCCAAGCCTTGTGCCGGGTGGCGTCCTACACAGCTTGTATCGCACTGCGAATTGCGCCCGTGCCCATACAAAAGGGAAACTATCATGTTGGATACTTTGAACACACTGTCATCGCCGGACTTCGCCGCGATCAAGACCAAGCAGCAGGCCGCCTGGTCGGCTGGCGACTATTCAGCCGTGGGCGTGACCCTCCAGATCGTCGCCGAAAATCTGTGCGAAGCGCTCGACCTGCGCAGCGGCCAGACCGTACTTGACGTTGCCGCGGGCAATGGGGCCTGCTCCCTCGCCGCCGCCCGCCGCTTTTGCGAGGTGACCTCGACCGACTATGTCGCGGACTTGCTCGAACGCGGCAGGCAACGCGCCGAAGCGGAAGGCCTGGCAATGACCTTCCAGTCCGCCGACGCGGAGAATCTGCCGTTCGCACAGGATAGCTTCAACATCGTCACTTCGACTTTTGGTGTCATGTTCGCACCCGATCATGCGACGGCGGCAGCCGAACTGCTGCGCGTCTGCAAGCCAGGCGGCAAGATCGGTCTGGCAAACTGGACGCCGGATAGCTTCATCGGTCAGCTCTTCACGACGCTGGGCCGCCACATTCCCCCCCCAGCCGGTATCAACCCGCCCGCATTTTGGGGCACCCATGACTATCTCGACACACTTTTCGCCGACGCCAGCAAAGTCCAGGCTGTCACGCGCATTTTCAACTGGCGTTATCGCTCACCCCAGCATTGGATCGATACGTGGCGCGTGGTCTACGGACCGCTTCAGAAGGCTTTCGATGGCCTTGATGCCGCTGGTCAGTCGGCGCTTTCCGATGACCTTGTCGAGCTTATCGCCTCGCTGAACCTTGCCAATGACGGAACGATGGTGGTCCCGAGCCCCTATCTGGAGGTCATCGTTGCGAAATAACCGACCGAGGTTGCCGAGGCCACGCAGCATTCCTCGCCAATAGAGCGCGCTGCGTTCCGACGCAGGCAGCGCGCTCTACCGTATTGTCGTTTTCGCGTCGTTGTCTGCGGAAAGCCGATTCTCAATTTTCCGCATGATGCTGCGATGGAGAAGTTTCATGATCCTGCGCCAGTTTCTACACGCCGATCCCGTTGCTGCTTCCTATCTGTTCGGATGCGGCGGCCAGTCCGCCGGAGCGGTGGTCGATCCTGTCGGTGACATCGAGCCCTATCTGAAGGCCGCAGAGGCGACCGGGATGCGGCTTCGCTACGTAATCGATACGCACATCCACGCCGATCACATCTCGTCGGCACGCGAATTGGCAAAGGCTGCTGGCGCGGAATATGTGCTCTTCGCCGATGCCGATGTGAGTTTCCCGTTCAAGCGCGTCAATGATGGTGACCTGATCGAGCTTGGCAATGTTGTGATCCGGGTCTTGCATACGCCCGGCCACACCCCGGAACATATATCGCTCGTTGTGACCGATCGGACCCGTTCCCAGGAACCTTGGTTCATCCTGACCGGCCATACGCTCATGGTTGGTGATCTTGGCAGAACCGAACTGGCGACCAGCGCCGAAGAGGGGGCACGTATCCTTTACCGCACTGCGCAGAGCCTGAAAGAATTGCCTGACTATCTCGAGGTGCTGCCTGGGGCTTATTCAGGCTCGGTTTGCGGACGGAGTCTCAGCGGCAAGCCGACATCGACGATCGGCTTCGAAAAGCGCAACAACGAGGCACTGCTGATCGATAATGAAGACGAGTTCGTCCGGATCATGGTTGCAGATATTCCGGTGCCTCCGGCGGCGGCAGCAACAATCCGCGCTGTCAATTCCGGGCGGGACGTAGCAGCGGCATGATGACGGACGCAGACTTCTCGGGTGAAAGCCTCCCGGTTCTGACCCACGGCATTCGGGAGAATCTTGAACAGTTTGCGCACCAGCTCTTGCAGGTCATGCTGGTGGGTTTCGCGCTCGGCATGATGCGTACCGTTGTCCCGGCGCTGGCCGAGAGCGAGTTTGGTGTAGCGTCCGGCTCATTCCTGCTACTTACCGCGTTTGTCGTCGCCTTTGGCCTGGTCAAGGGCGTGCTCAATTTCGTGGCGGGCCGACTATCGGAGCGGATCGGGCGCAAGCATGTGCTGATGCTGGGTTGGATTGCAGCGCTGCCTATTCCGTTCATGATCTATTTCGCACCAAACTGGAACTGGATCGTGGCGGCGACGGTCCTGCTCGGCATCAATCAGGGGCTCGCCTGGTCGATGACCCAAACATCCAAGCTCGACATCACCCGCGCAGACCAGCGCGGGCTGACCATCGGACTAAACGAATTTTCCGGCTATGTCGGGGTGGCTCTGGCGGGGATCGCGACCGGCTATGCCGCGACCGCGCTCGGACCCCGATTGGGACTCCTTGTCTTCGGTCTTGCCGTCGTACTCACGGCCATTGTCGTTACCCAGATATGGGTGCGGGACACACTTCCATGGGCGAAGGCTGAAGCCGCCATTCACGCAAGCCAGCCATTTGGTGCGCTGCGCCCGCGCTATCCCAAAAACATCTCCGCCGCACCGACGACATGGGAGGTTTTCACACTGATATCCTGGCGGGATCGCCGCCTGGCCGCGATCAGTCAGGCGGGCCTTGTCGAAAAGTTCGTCGATGCGCTGGTCTGGGTGATCTTTCCCGTGTTCCTCTACCAGCGGGGTGTCAGCCTGCCGAACATCGGCTGGATCGTGGGGGCTTATGGCTTGATCTGGGGCGGATCGCAGCTTTTCACGGGCCGACTCTCGGACCATGTCGGACGGCAGTGGCCAAATGTGCTTGGCATGTGGATATGCGGTGCCGGCGTCGCCATGGTGATGCTGGGCGACGGGTTCGTCTGGTGGTCCGTGTCTGCGGCCGTGGCCGGCTTCGGTATGGCGCTACTATACCCGAACCTCTCCGCAGCTGTGGCGGACATCTCGCTGCCGAATTGGCGCGGCTCGGCCATCGGCATCTATCGCTTCTGGCGTGACCTCGGCTACGGCATTGGTGCTCTCGGGCTCGGCATCGCAGCACATTTCACCGGGACAATGGATGCGGCGTTCTGGTTCGTCGCGATCTCCATGTTCGCCTCCGGGACGCTCCTGTGGTGGTTCGGTGAGGAGACTCATCCACGCCTCAATCCGCGAATGGACGACGTTTCAGCACAAGCCGACAAACCCACGAGCCGACCCGGCCAGAATGAAACATGAAGATGCACTTCATCATTAACGCGAGGTGCTTGGGAAGATCGAAACGGCCCCGCCCGGGATACGACCCAACCTTGTCCTCGGCGCGCGGCTTCACGGAGAATATTCGTGCGCTGCGATTGCCGGGGAAATCGCGACTGTGACCACGATTATTGATGCTCACGTAATGACTGGCTCCGGGGTTCGGTGCATTGCGCGAAGAGGACATATTTTTGGGCGCGTTGTGGTCTGGCCGAACCGGGCCGTTAGCCGCCCATCCGACTGGTTTCACTTTTGCCCAAACAGTGGAATCACGCGTCGATCATCTCGCGGTCGATTTCGCCCGCGCGGTTCTGGATGAAATTGAAGCGATGCTCCGGATTGCGGCCCATCAGCCGGTCGACGAGTTCGGCGATGGCGTGGCGCTGCTCATGTTCGACCGGGAGGGTGATGCGGATCAGGCTGCGGCTTGCCGGGCTCATCGTCGTCTCTCGCAGCTGCTGCGGGTTCATCTCGCCGAGGCCCTTGAAGCGGCTGACTTCGACCTTCTTGCCTTTGAACACCGTCTCCTCCAGCTCCCGGCGATGCGCGTCGTCGCGCGCGTAGACGCTCTCCTTGCCGTTGCTCAGCCTGTAGAGCGGGGGCTGGGCCAGGAACAGGTGTCCGCGGCGGACTATGTCGGGCATTTCCTGGAAGAAGAAGGTCATGAGCAAGGTTGCGATATGCGCGCCGTCGACATCGGCGTCGGTCATGATGATCACCCGGTCGTAGCGCAGATTGTCGGCGTCGCAATCCTTGCGCGTGCCGCAACCCAGGGCGAGGGCCAGATCGGCCACCTCCTGATTGGCGCGGATCTTGTCGGCGGTGGCCGAGGCGACATTGAGGATCTTGCCCCGGATCGGCAGGATCGCCTGCGTCTTGCGGTTGCGCGCCTGCTTGGCGCTGCCGCCGGCGCTGTCGCCTTCGACGATGAATATCTCGGTATCGCCGTCGCCTTCGCCGGAACAGTCGGTGAGCTTGCCGGGCAGGCGGACTTTCTTGGCGTTGGTCGCGGTCTTGCGCTTGATCTCGCGCTCGGCCTTGCGCTTCATGCGCTCTTCCGTGCGTTCCATCACGCTGGCGAGCAGTGCCTTCCCGCGCTCCATATTGTCGGTCAGGTAATGATCGAAATGGTCGCGCATCGCGTTTTCGACGAGGCGCGCGGCTTCCGGCGATGTGAGCCGGTCCTTGGTCTGACTCTGGAACTGCGGGTCGCGAATGAAGACGGAGAGCATCGCTTCGCAGCCGGTCATCACATCGTCGGCGCTGATGTCCTTGACCTTCTTCTGGCCGACCAGCTCGCCGAATGCGCGAATGCCCTTGGTCAGCGCCGCACGCAGGCCCTGCTCATGCGTGCCGCCATCGGGGGTGGGCACGGTGTTGCAGTAGAAGCTGGCCGCGCCGTCGGACCATAGCGGCCAGGCGATCGCCCATTCGACGCGGCCCTGCTGCTCACCCGTTTCGTTCGCCGGAAAATCCTGGCTGCCGGTGAAGGGCTGGGATGTCACGCATTCACGCTCTCCCACCTGCTCGGCCAGGTGGTCGGCAAGACCGCCCGGGAACTTGAACACGGCTTCGGCCGGAGCGTCGTCGCTGGCCAGCGATTCCGCGCATTTCCAGCGAATCTCGACACCGGCGAACAGGTAGGCCTTCGACCGCGCGAGCCTGAACAGGCGTTTGGGGCTGAACTTGCGGTCGCCGAAAATCTCCGTGTCCGGCGTGAACGCGACGGTCGTACCGCGCCGGTTGGGCGTGGCGCCGAGATTCTGCAGCGGGCCGAGCGTCAAGCCGCGGGCGAATTCCTGCGCATAAAGCTGCCGGTCACGCGCCACCTCGACCCGCGTATGGCTCGACAAAGCGTTGACGACGCTGACGCCCACGCCGTGCAGGCCGCCGCTGGTGGCATAGGCTTTCCCCGAAAACTTGCCGCCCGAATGGAGCTTCGACATGATCACTTCGAGCGAAGACATGCCGGGGAACTTGGGATGTTCGTCCACCGGCATGCCGCGGCCATTGTCGCTTATGCCGAGGCGATTGCCTTCCTCCAGCGTCACTTCGATCCTGTTGGCGTGGCCCGCGACGGCTTCGTCCATCGCATTATCCAGCACTTCGGCCGCAAGATGATGCAGCGCGCGGTCGTCCGTGCCGCCGATATACATGCCGGGGCGCCGCCGGACGGGCTCCAGCCCTTCCAGCACCTCAATCGAGGATGCGTTGTAATCGCCGCCGGACTCCGCCGGCGCGCCATTGAACAGATCGTCCGCCATGGGACCGCTATAGGGCGCGGATTCTCAAGGTTACAAGCGGAGGCGTGCGATTATCGTCAGTCGAATTGGGTCGGTGCGGGGTCGACGACCGCTACGGTCCCGTTGCCGACCTGGCGGACCTCCATCGCCCGCTCGCCCACACCATTGCGCCGGAAGCGGAACGGCCCGTCAATACCGACGAAGCCGCCCGGATCGGCGACTTGCGAGATCGGGAAATCGCGCCCCGGACGCAAGTCGCGGGCAATGCGCAGCGTCAGCAGCACCGAATCGTATCCGAGCGTGGCGATGCGATGCGGCTGATTGCCGAAACGCGAGCGGTAGGAATCGACGAAACGGCCGAAACGGGCATCGGACACGGCGGAGAAAAGCGCGCCGCGCAGCGCAGCATTTCCGGCAATGCCGCTCTCGCCGCTCCAAAGCTCGGTGCCGAGGATTTGGGCGTCCCTGTTCGTCTTGCGGATTTCCGCCGCGGCCATTTGCGAAAGCCGCGCGCCTTCGGCGATGAGAACCGCGTCGAAGGGCCCGGTCGCGGCCAGTCTCTGTGCCGCACTCACGATCGAAGTATTGCCGCGGTCGTAGCGTTGCAGCGCGACTAACCCGCCGCCGCTATCGCCCACGGCGGTGCGGAACGCCGCGATCACCCGGTCCCCATATTCGCCATTGGGAATGAGCGCGGCGAAGCGCCGATGCCCCTGATTGGCCGCATAGGCCACCGTGCGCGCAATCGACTGGTCGGGGATGTGCCCCATTACGAAGACGTCTCTTTGCGCCACCGAAACGTCATTGGAATAGGTGATCATCGGCACGTCCTGCCGGCGCGCCTGGGAAATCACCCCGGCAACATCGCTGCCCAGCAACGGACCGAGCACCAGCTTGTTGCCGTCCTGCATGGCTCGGGCTGCGGCGCTCTCCGCACCAGTGGCGGTGTCGTAAGTGGTGATGCGCAGGCTGGATGCATTCGTATCGAGCAGCGCCATGGTCGTCGCATTGGCGATCGCCTCGCCCACGGCGGCATTGGTACCGGTCGTCGGAACGAGAAGGGCGATCCGGTGGCGGCCTTCGTCGTCGGGGAGGGCATCGCTCGGGCCCTGGTCGGGCCTTGGGGTGGTGCCAGGTTGGCCGCTGTCGGGAATGACCTTACAGCCGGCCAGCAGGACCACCGCTCCCAACGCCAGCAGCTTGCGCCGGCCCGTAACCCATCCCATCATGCTTGCCGCTCCCCGAATGTTCGATAGTGAGGATCCCGTGTCAGAGACCGCTCTTGAACCACAACTGACTCCGGGGCTCTATATAGTCGCGACGCCGATTGGCAATCTCGGGGATATCACCATGCGGGCAGCCGATGTTCTGGCGCGGTGTGACGCTGTCGCCTGCGAGGATACGCGGGTGACGGGCAAGCTCATGAAACATCTGGGATTGTCCAAACCGCTCTGGCGCTATGACGATCACGCGAGCGAGAAAGACCGGCAGCACCTTGTCGAAGCGATGCGAAGCAAGGCGTTGGCGCTGGTCAGCGATGCGGGAACGCCGCTCGTCTCCGATCCCGGATACCGGCTGGTGAAGGATGCGCGCGCGGCAGACATCGCCGTGACCACGCTGCCCGGCGCCTGCGCGGCGATTGCCGGGCTGACGCTGTCCGGCCTGCCAAACGACCGGTTCCTTTTTGCCGGCTTCCTGCCGGCGAAGGAGAAGGCGAGGGAAGAAGCGCTGGAAGAACTCGGGGGGGCCGATGCCACGCTGGTGTTCTACGAAAGCGGGCCGCGGCTGGTGAAGTCGCTCGCAGCGATCGCCGCGCACTTGCCGGGGCGGGAAGTTGCGGTCGCGCGCGAACTGACCAAACTCTACGAGGAATGCCGCACAGGAAGCGCTGAAGAACTTGGTGCGCATTACGAACGCAATCCGCCCAAAGGCGAGATCGTGCTGCTTGTCGGCCCGTCGCCCGATGCTGAAACGAGCGGGGCGGATGCGGACGAAATGCTGCGCAGCGCGCTCGCGACTCTGAAGCCTTCGCAAGCCGCAGGACGGGTCGCCAAAGCCACGGGGCTCGAC
>DASWIR010000045.1:0-1889 GCA_036397575.1 Alteraurantiacibacter sp.
CGCCGCCTCCCGGCGATGTTGCATGCGATGTTTTCCATCAGGTCGAAATGGGGCGCGACGCGGATGCGGTTTCCGATCCAGATGCGTGGCTCGACCTGCGGGAGAATGTCGAGCGCATTGGCACGGGCGAAGGCAGGCATCAGCTCGGAGATTATCTCAGACTGGACCGCGAAGGCGGGCGGGCTGTCGGTCGTGTGCGCCCTGATCAGGTCGGCCAGGAAATCGCCCAGCGAACCGCGCCCCGTGCGGAAATTGAACCCGGTGATGTCCGAATTGTAGAAATAGCGTCCTCCTTCCTCGGGCGGCGCAACCAAGGCGGTAATCGGGCGAGTGGGATCGCATGACATGAGGTAGCGGGCGATCGGCTCGTCGCCTTCGCGCGCGGCCGCGACGGCGGGCCAGTGGGAGACCAGCCCGCGCATCACGAGCGGCCTGCCCGCGGTGCGAATTTTCTCGAAGCGCTCCTGTTCGACCGGGCCTTCGACCTCGTCGATTGCGGCTGGCGGGGTCAGGGAGGTCATGCGGTGAGCTGTTCGGCCGGGTCGATCGCACTGCCATGGGCGGCGAAGAACGCATCCTGCGTGGGCATTTCGCCCGCCGCCCGCGCGACTACCTCACGTATGTGGCCGAGCCGTCTCAACGTTTCCTCCGGCGGCAGAAGGTCGGCCGCTGGATGGTATCCGCCTGCCTCGATGCCCTGGCCGGCCAACACCGCGAGCCAGCTCGTTTCGGTGAACAGCTCATTATGCTCGCGGAATACGCGCCCCGAGCTTCGAAACATTTCCAGCTTTTCGCTGAGACCGTCGGGAGGATCGAGGTTGCGGCAATAACGCCAGAACTCGGAATCGTCGCGCTCGGTGGCGCTGTAATGCAGCACCAGAAAGTCGCGGATGTCGACATAGTCCTGAACCGACTGGCGATTGTAACGCGCGATCTCTGCTGGCGAAAAGGCGCGTGTGGGAAACAGCGTCATCAGGCGCGCGATGCCCGATTGGATCAGGTGGATGCTGGTCGATTCCAGCGGCTCGAGGAACCCCCCCGACAGGCCGATCGCGACAACATTTCTGCACCAGCTTTCCTGCCGGTAACCGGCGGTGAAGCGCAGCTGATTGGGTTCGGCCAGCGGTTTGCCATCGAGATTGTCGAGCAGCAGCTGGGTCGCTTCATCCTCGCTCATATGCGCCGAGCACCAGACATGGCCGTTGCCGATCCGGTGCTGCAGCGGGATGCGCCACTGCCACCCGGCAGGCCGCGCGGTGGAGCGGGTAAGCGGATTGCGCTCTCCCGCCAGCGTGCAGGGGATCGCCACCGCGCGGTCGCAGGGCAGCCAATGGCTCCAATCCTCGAAGCCGACCTCCATTATGTCGCCGATAAGCAATGCGCGAAAGCCGGAGCAGTCGAGGAACAGGTCGCCTTCCACCCGCGTTCCGCTTTCCAGCACCACGGCAGTGACGAAGCCGGTCACGCCGTGCTGCTCGACATCGACAATCCTGCCTTCTGTGCGCACTACACCCTGCGCTTCGGCCCGTCGCCGCAAATAGCGGGCATAGCGTCCGGCATCGAACTGAAAGGCGTAGCCGAGCTTGGCGAGGGGTGAATTGGGGCTGTCGTTGCGTGGGCGGCTGAACTTGCCGGCTTTCGCCGCAACGGCGGAGATCGAATAGTCGTCGAGCCTGCCCGGATCGTCCAGTTCCAGGGCGCGCAGCCAATGATGGTGGAACTCCACGCCCATCATGTCGATGCCATAAAAGCCGAACGGATGGATGTAGCTGTGTCCTTCGCGCGTCCAATCGACGAATTCGATACCGAGCTTGTAGGTCGCATGAGTCTCGCGGACGAATTCATCCTCGTCGATCCCGAGCATCCGGTTGAACACCAGGATCTGCGGG
>DASWIR010000046.1:0-9490 GCA_036397575.1 Alteraurantiacibacter sp.
ATTTCGGCGCCCGCGAGACTCCGCGGAGTTTTCCTATAGCACTGACAAATTGGTTGAATTTTTGGACGGCCTGCGTTGAATAGATCGCCAGTTGCAAGCAGAAAAAATTGTAGATACTAATCATTTTAGTGCGAAGGTTAGTTGATTCAAGACGCTAACCATTCAGGCTCTCGAATTCACTAGGTAAAAACCCCTAAGTTCTACGCTCGATTGCGGAGCATTAAATTTAACAATGTTTAACATTTATGGGCAGTTATCAGATTCTCACTGTATGTGACCGGCTGATTGGTGTATGCTTTCTATCTCGATTGAGAATAGCGAGGTCGCATCATGAACATTCCTCCTGCACATTCGAATATGGAAACGGATCGATCGAAGGCTGATTGGGTTGCTCCCGAGCTTGTGCCGCTTGACGTCGGACTGGATGCCGTAAGGCTGGGCTTGGGAGGCAGTGGTGACCTCATCATCCCGCTGTCTGCTTCCTGATTATTATTTCCGGGTTTATTGCGCGGACGGCGCCGGATCAGGATCGGCATGCTGATCGAAAAACGCCCCGAACAGTTCGCGGATGCGGCCCTCGACGACGAAGTCGTCCTGATCGATGCAGACAGCGGCGAATTTTTCGCGATCAAGGACAGCGCGCTCGCCATTTGGCAGCGGCTCGACAAGGAAAGCGACCTCGATCGGGTAATAGCGAGCCTGTGCGAGGACTTCCATGTGTCGGCCGAGCAATGCCGGGCCGATGTCGAAGTCTTTGTCGCGCAATTGGCCGAGCGGGGCTATGTCCGCTGCATTTGATGCAGTGAGCGCCCGGCGCAGCTTGCGAACCCGCTGGGCGGGGAGCTGGCAGACTCTGAGTACCATCGGCCGCATTGTCTTTGCGCAATTGCTGATCCGCTTCGTTCCCTTACGCCGCTGGCGCGGTTCGCTGGGGCAACTGCGAGGAGTGCCTGCGCCGGATGCCGGCGTGCCCGGCGCGTCTCGTGAGGCGCGTGCCCGCGCGCGGCGTGTCGAAAGGGCGGCAGCCAGGCTGCCCATTCATTCCAAATGCCTGCCGCGGGCAATGGCGCTGCAATGGATGATGCGCGATCTCCGCCAGGCCTCGACTCTGGTCATCGCTGTGCGCCGGGGGCACCGCGAAGACGATCCGCATAACTTCCATGCCTGGGTCGAGCAGGGCGGTGAGATGATCATCGGCCAATGCGATCGCTCGGAATATAGCCCTATCATGGCCCTGGCATTGCCGGGAAACTAGGCCCGCCGATGCTGACCATTGCCAGTATCGGGGGTGGTTCCGAACCATCGCTTCAATGCTGATTGCAGCCGCCGTGGATTTTTCCGGACAAGGCTGGGATTCCGGCGCGCGCGACCGCATGGCCGCAACGCTGACGCTCGGGCTGGGCGGGCGCGTAAGCGCCGGGAGCGAGCATGACGCGCTGCTGTTTCACCGGCCGCCGCCGCATATCGCGGCCCGCCCGGTCCGCGCATCAAATGGCGATGCCATGCTTTTCGCTGGGCAGATTCACGACCGGGCGGGTTTGCGCGAACGGCTGGGTATCGAGTCCGGCAGACCGATCCAGGACGCCGAGCTCTATGCTTGCGCCCATGCCGCTCTCGGCGAGGATTGCGACCGTATCGTCATTGGCTGCTACGCCGCGATTGCGCTGGGCAGCGCGGCGCAGGAATTGCGCGCGGTACGCAGCCCCCTCAATCCGCCGCCGCTATACTGGTGGCGTGAGGGAAGCCGGCTGATCGTCGCCTCCACCCCGCGCGTCATGTTCGCTGCCGGCAATCGCGCGGAGATCGACTGGATTCATTTCGACAACTGCCAGTTGCTCAATGCACGCGATCTTTCGCGCAGCTGGTATCGCGGAATCTCGCGTGTCGAGCCCGGGCAGTCGATCCGCTGGACGCCATCGGGCGATCACCGCCATCGCTTTTGGTCGGCACACGACCTGCCGCGCGTGAACCTGCCGCACGACGAGGACTACCCGGAAGCTGCGCGCGAGCTGATGCTGCGCGCGACGCGCGAAATGCTGGCCGATTTCCGCAGGCCGGGGATCATGCTCTCCGGCGGGCTCGATTCTCAGGCGGTGGCGGCCTCTATGCTCGATGTGCTCCCGCCGGGACAGGATCTGCCCAGCTACACCCGCGTTCCCGAACCGGGATTTACCGGCGAAGGTTCCGATCGGCAGATATTCGACGAGAGCGGCTATGTCCGTGCGCTGGCCAGGATGTATCCGCGCCTGCGGCCGCAATTCATCCATCCCGGCGGGCAGGATTTCGGGAAGGCATTGCAGGAGACTTTCCTGCTGGGATCGGCCGCGAGCATGGCGGCCGCCAACATGCCGTGGATCGATGCGATCTGTGTGAAGGCGGCGCAGGATGGTTGCGATGTCCTGCTGAACGGCCAGAACGGCAATGCCGGTTTCAGCTACAAAGCGCAGCCTGCCATCGCGGAGTGGATGCGGCAAGGGCGCTGGCTGCGCGTATTCAGGGAATTGCGGAATTTCCGCGACGACCGCTCACAGCTGCGGCGCATGCTCTATTACGCGATCCTGCCGAACCTCCCGCCTTCCATCCAACGCGGCATTTTGCTGCGAGCCGGATCGGGGCGCGGGCAGCCTTTCGAAAGCTGGTCGGCGATGCGGGCAGACCATGCCGCCGAAACCGGCGCGATCGAACGATCCCTGGCGAACGGTTTCGATCCGCACTTCCTCCCCATGAGCTGCGCTGTCGAGGAACGGATGCTGATGTTCGATTCGGGTGCAGGGGACGCGGCCGATATTTGGCTCGCCCAGCAATTGAAGTCCGGACTGCAATTCCGCGATCCAACCGCCTATCGCCCGCTGGTCGAATTCTGTTTCGGCATACCGGCAGAACAGTTTCGACGTGACGGGGTGGATCGGAGGCTTGCGCGCCGCATGCTCGAAGGCCGCGTGCCGGAAGCGGTGCGGCAGGAAACGCGCGTGGGTTTCCAATGCGCGGACTGGCCGCTCAGCTTTGCCCGGATGCGCGGAGAACTGCTGAAAGATTTGCGCCGGATGGGGGCCAATCCGGAGATTGCCCGCCGTATCGATTGTGAGCGATTGACGCGGGACCTTGAGCGATGGGACGGCGATGCATCGCGTGAAGCGGCGGAGCGGATACTGCTGGCGGTTAGCCGCGCTGTCACAGCGGGTCGTTTCGTTGACTATGTCGAAGGGCGCAATTTGTGACTGTGCCCGGCCCATTGGCCGCGTTCGATCCGGCCGAAGTGCTATTGTTGCGGATGGCCGCGGGTGCGCGTCACCTGCCCGAAGACGAACTTGCGGCGATGGATGAGGCCGGTTGGGTCAGGTTGGCCGGTCGCGCGGAAGAGCTGCGCGTCGCCGCTGCGTTCCATGTCCGCGCGGAGCAGCTGGGCTGGCCCTTGTCCGAGGATGTTGCAGTGCGTTTCGCGAGAGACCATCGCCAATGGGCGCTGAAATCGCTTGCGCATGCGCGCGAGCTGGCGCGGCTTGGCGGCATATTGGCCGGAGCTGAACTGCCGTTCCTGGCGCTGAAAGGAGCCGCCCTGGCGCTAACCGCCTATGGCTCTCCTGCCGAGCGGCCGATGCGCGATATCGACCTGCTGCTCGGCTACGACGATGCGCTGGCGGCGCAGGCGCTGCTGCTCGAACACGGTTGGCGCGAGGCGAAAGGCTCCGCGGTGATGCCGCCCGGCACTTCCAATCATTTGCGCGCGCTCGAACATGGCGAGAGCGGCGTCATGCTGGAAATCCACTATCGGGTAAGCGCCAGCGGCCGCGCCGGCGATGCTGAAATTACCGATCTTCTGTGGGGCGAGGCGAGCAACGTTCGACATAGGGGAGCCCTGCTTGCCATTCCGGGGCCAGAAGCGCTGATGTTGCACCAAGTCGAACACGCGACATTGCAACATCTGTTCGACAATGGACCACAGGCGCTGGCCGACTGGCGGGCCATGCTGGATATGGGCGTGATCGACTGGGTCAAGCTGGTGAGCAGCGCCGATACGGCGGGGTTGGGCCGGGCTCTCGATCTCGCAATGGCCTGTCTCGCGCTTTGTGGAGGCTGCGAGTTGCCCGGTGAGATTCGCGGTCGGGCCGGGGCAGCCATGCCGCAGGTTTCCCGGGCACTGCGCCTTATGCTGGTGCGCCGGGACGATCCGCTGGCGCGCAACATGGCGCGGCGCAGCCGTGCGCCTGGTGGGAATGCGCTTGGGCTGAGCTGGGCGCTGGCGAAGGCATTTTCGCCAACGGCGGAAGCGCTGGCCGAGATCGCCGGTTGCGGCCCCGACGACCCGCGCCGCTGGCTCGCCTATCCTGCCTGGGCTGGGCGGCGAGCGGGCATATTCCTGCGCGCCCGTAACGATACACGACTGGCTGCTGAAAGCCGCCGGGGCGATGCCATGGCCAAATGGTTGCGCACAGGCGACTGAACGAGCTTCCCGTGGGTGGCAATCGCGGAATCGAGCAGCTAAGGCTCGACCTGTATGGGCACAGTCGAAGTGGGGACGATGGCAGGATCGCAGCCGACAAATCGCAGGGGCATAATCCTGGCAGGCGGATCGGGGACACGGCTCTATCCGCTGACTCACGGCGTTTCGAAGCAGCTCATGCCCGTCTTCGACAAGCCGATGATCTACTATCCGCTGGCAACACTGATGCTGGCTGGCGTTCGCGATGTTCTGATCATCACCACGCCCGAGGAGCAGGCTATCTTCAAGCGTGCATTGGGCAGTGGTTCGGATTGGGGGATGCGGCTCGAATATGCCGTCCAGCCCCGTCCGGAGGGACTGGCCCAGGCATTTCATATCGGCGCGGATTTCGTGCGCGGCAGCCCAAGTGCGCTCGTTCTGGGCGACAACATCTTCTATGGCCATGGCCTGCCCGAATTGCTGGCCAGCGCCGCAGGCAGGGCCGAGGGCGCCACCGTCTTCGCCTATCGCGTCGGCAATCCCGAAGCCTATGGCGTAGTCGATTTCGACGTCGAGGGCCGTGCGCTTGGGCTTGAGGAGAAGCCCGCCAAGCCGAAGTCCAACTATGCGGTGACCGGTCTCTATTTTTACGACGATACCGTTGCCGACCGGGCGCGCGACCTGAAACCATCGGCGCGCGGCGAGCTGGAGATCACCGATCTCAACCGGCTCTATCTCGAGCAGGGCCAGCTCTCGGTCGAGATCATGGGGCGCGGTTTCGCGTGGCTCGACACTGGCACGCATGCTTCGCTGCTCGACGCCGGCACCTATGTGCGGATCACCGAGGAACGGCAGGGGCTCAAGATCTGCTGCCCCGAGGAAATTGCCTGGCGGCAGGGTTTCATCGGCGATGCCGAGTTGGAAGCGCTGGCCGCGCCTCTGCAGAAGTCCGGTTATGGCGAATATTTGCTCGACCTGTTGCGGCAGGAACGCGCATGAAATTCATTCCCATGGAGATCGACGGCCCGATGGTGATCGAGCCCGATGTGTTCGGGGACGATCGCGGCTTTTTCATGGAAAGCTGGAATGCGGAGAAGTTCCGCGAGGGCGGGTTCGATCTCGCCTTCGTACAGGACAATCATTCGCGTTCGGCCAGAGGCGCGCTGCGCGGGCTGCATTTCCAGGACCCGGGGCCGCAGGGCAAACTGGTCCGAGTGGTCAGCGGCGCGATTTTCGATGTCGCTGTCGACTTACGGCCAGGCTCAGCGAGTTTTGGGCGCTGGGTGGGCGTAGAGCTTAGTGCGGCAAACAAGCGGATGTTCTGGGTGCCCGAAGGCTTCGCGCATGGTTTTCTCTCGCTCGAGGACGAGACCGACATGCTCTACAAATGCACCGCACCCTACAGGCCGGAGCACGAGCATGTGCTCGCTTGGAACGATCCCGATATTGCGATCGACTGGCCCCTGGGCCGGATCGACCCGATTCTGTCGCAGCGTGACCGCAACGGGAAGAGACTGACCGAACTGGCGCATGAGGGAAATGAATGAAGATTGCGATTTTCGGTCTTGGCTATGTCGGCTTTACCGCCGCCTGCTGCATCGCGAGTGATGGTCATGAGGTCGTTGGCGTCGATGTCGACGAAGGTAAGCTGACCGATTTGCGTGCCGGCCGTCCGCTTTTTGCCGAGCCTGGTCTGCCGGCGCTGATGAATGATGCCATTTCCAGTGGACGGCTGTCTGCGACGGGTGACACAGGCGAAGCTATCGCCGGAGCGGACATCGCCATCGTCTGCGTCGGCACGCCTTCCGGTCCTGAAGGCGCGCATGACATGCGCTATATCGAAGCCGTTACCCGGGAAATCGCTGCGGCCCTGGCGACGGTCCAGGACGGCAAGCGGCTGACCGTCGCCTATCGCTCGACTATGCGCCCCGGCTCGATGCGATACCTGATTGCGCCGATTTTCGCCGATGCGCTGGGCGATGGCTGGGAAGAACGGGTGGAGCTGGTCTACAATCCGGAATTCCTGCGCGAAGCCCAGGCGATCAAAGACTATTTCGAGCCGCCCAAGATCGTTGTGGGAACCGTTGATTGCCAGCCCAGCAAAGCGATGGACACACTCAATGCCGGAATTGAGGCGCCGACATTCCATACCGGCTACGAAGAGGCGGAACTGACCAAGTTCGTCGACAATAGCTGGCATGCGGTGAAAGTCGCCTTCGGCAACGAGATTGGGCGCCTGTGCCAACGGTTGGGTATTTCGGCGAGCCGGGTACACGAGATATTCGTCTCGGACACCAAGCTCAACATCTCGCCCAACTATACGCGGCCGGGCAGTGCGTTCGGCGGATCGTGCTTGCCCAAGGACGTTCGCGCACTGCAATTCATCGCCGAGGATATGGGCGCGAATTTCCACCTTGTGGACAGTCTTCTGAGATCAAATGAGGCGCATAAAAACCATCAGTTTGCCCAGATCGACGCGCAACTTCCCGACGGCGCTACAGTGCTGATGGCGGGGCTGGCCTTTAAGGCGGGAACGGACGATTTGCGCGAGAGTCCCTACGTCGATTTTGCGCGCAAATTGCTCAATGCCGGCTATTCGCTCAAGATTTTCGATCCTGCGCTCGATCCCGGTAAGCTGCGCGGCCAGAATTTGCGCTATGCCCATGCGAACCTGCCGACGATCGACGCAATGCTGGTTTCGCGCGAGGAAGCTGAGGCAGGCGACTGGGATTTGGTGGTGATAGCTACTTCCGTTGCCAATGAGCTCGATTTGTCGGGCCGCAAAACTGTTACCATCCATACTATCGCTTAGGCAGCATGACACACGAAACTGCGACATTTCCGGCCACCTCAGGTGACGGCCTGGATTCGCTTCACCGCGAGCAGCCGCTGGCCGGGAAACGCATTCTGATCGTGGTTGAGAACCTGCCCGTTCCCTTCGATCGGCGCGTCTGGATGGAAGCTCGAACCTTGCGCGCCGCCGGCGCGGTGGTCTCCGTGATCTGCCCGATCGGAAAAGGTTTCGAGGAGCGTGAGGAGGTAATCGAAGGGATCAACGTCTATCGCCATTCGCTGCCGCTCGATGCGGCAGGTGCGCTTGGTTACGTCGCCGAATATGGCGCGGCATTATTCCACGAGTTGCGGCTCGCCTTTAAGGTCTGGCGACGGCATGGAATCGATGTCATCCAAGGTTGCAACCCGCCAGATCTGATTTTCCTCGTCGCGCTGCCCTTCAAGCTGATGGGCAAGCGTTACATTTTCGACCATCACGACATCAACCCGGAACTCTATGAGGCAAAGTTCGGAAAGCGTGGCCCGTTCTGGTGGTTGATGGGCCTGTTCGAGAAGCTGACCTTCACCGCCGCCGATGTGTCAATCGCGACCAATAATTCCTATCGCCGCATCGCCATTGCGCGCGGCGGGATGAAGCCCGAGGACGTGTTCGTGGTCCGCTCCGGCCCGGACCTCACTCGCCTGATCCGCCAGCCCGAAAGCCGTAAATGGCACGATGGGCGCGAGTTCCTTGTCGCCTATGTTGGAGTGATGGGTGAGCAGGAAGGGATCGACCTGCTGCTTGAGAGTGCTGCCGAGCTGATGCAGAGGCGTGCGCGCCATGACATACGTTTCGTGCTGGTCGGCGGCGGGCCCAGTCTGGAAGGACTGAAGGCGCTGACCGGGGAAATGGGTCTGTCGGATCACGTTCGCTTCACTGGCCGGGCGCCCGATGCCCAGCTGTTCGAGATCCTTTCCAACGCCGATGTTTGCGTGAATCCGGATCGGGTTAATCCGATGAACGACCAATCCACCATGAACAAGATCCTCGAATACATGGCCTTCGAAAAACCTATCGTGCAGTTCGAAGTGACCGAAGGCCGTTATTCCGCCGGCGAGGCGAGCCTCTATGCGAAGCCGAATGATCCGGTGGACTTCGCGGACCGGATCGAGGAGCTGCTGGCCGATCCCCAAGCGCGCGCCAGAATGGGTGCAATCGGCCGCGAGCGCGTGAAGACCGAGTTCGCCTGGCCGTTCCAGGTTCCCGCGCTGATTGCCGCTTATCGCAGGGCGTTGCGCATGGATGTCGGGTCTGGGTCTAAGGAGGGCGTCTGACGGCAAGAAAAATTTCGCTTTCCTACAGGCCCCGAAGGCGCATAGAGGAAATGTTCCCGATTTGATCTAGATTCGGAGAACGATCCATGGACTCTTTTTCTTCCCACTCCGACGCTGTCGATGCCCCAGCTCGCAATTGCTTCGCCATTGAACCAAGCGATACAGTGCCGCTCGTCAGTATAACCAAGGCGATCTACGTCGGTAACTCGGGCGACGTGGCGCTCAAGAGCGTGGACGCCGTCAATAATGTCAACTTCGCCTCTGTCCCTGCCGGGACCATCCTGCCCGTGCGTGCCGAGTTCGTACGCGCGGCCGGCACCACAGCAACCGGCCTCGTGGGGTTGGCCTGATGGCCAGCTTCGCGATTGGCTGCGGTGTAGTGGATATTCCAGCTTTGTGCCGGCGAGGTGATCCCTCCGGTCCTGCCGCTTTTCCCGTGGTCGCCTTCGATGCGGCCAATCCGGATCGCTATGCCTTGCCCTTCGAAATGCCCCTGGCACAGGCCAATAGTCGATACGGAACTCTGATTATCACGGACTTCCAGTATCCTTCGCTTCCGGTGGTAAACCAATATGTCCTGAGGTCCGCGGCGGGCGGGTCTGCTGTATCGGTCCATTTGCAAACCAATGGTCAGTTGGCTGTTACACTGCGTCATGCGGCGAATACTACAAGCCTCCTGACGCCGGTTCTTTCTGCCGCCACGCCGCATACGATCATGCTGGGATGGGATATGGAGCAATCCACGAATGCCGCCGGTACGACACTCTATGTCGACGATGCCACACAGGCTGCGGCGACATTCGCGTGGAACGGAGGTGTCGGCGCGACTGTGCAATACAATAATATGACCGGAATAACCTACATTATAGGGGGCGCCAGCGCGGCGCCGGGGCATTCATCGAATTTCAGCGGCCAACTGGGCCTGCTCGCGCTCGACTGCACCCAGCAGCTCGACATTGCCGA
>DASWIR010000047.1:0-2669 GCA_036397575.1 Alteraurantiacibacter sp.
CCTGATCTAGGTGGGCTTGTATGGACCTGCAATCGCTCTTCTCGCTCGAAGGCCGCGTCGCGCTGGTGACGGGCGGCTCGCGCGGCATAGGCCGGATGATCGCCGAGGGTTTCCTCGCCGCCGGCTGCGAGCGCGTCTATCTCTGCGCCCGCAAGCAGGACGAGCTTGACGTGGTGCAGGCCGAACTGGGCGAGCGCGCAGTGGGTTTGCGGGCCGATCTTTCCACGCTGGAGGGCATCGCCGCGCTGGCGGCCGAGATCGCGGCGCGCGAGGAGCGGCTCGACATCCTCGTCAACAATGCCGGCGCGGCCTGGGGCGCGCCATTCGATGACTTCCCCGAGGCCGGGTGGGACAAGGTGCTCGACCTCAACCTCAAGGCGCCGTTCTTCCTCACGCAGAAGCTACACCCGCTGCTAAAGGCCGCGGCCAGTGCCGGGCGGCCTGCCAAAGTGATCAATATCGCCTCGATCGACGGGTTGAAGATCAATCCGTGGGAAACCTATCCCTATCAGGCTTCCAAAGCGGGCCTCGTGCATTTGACACGGCGGCTGGCTGCGCGGCTTGTGTCCGAGCATATCCATGTGAGCGCCATCGCTCCCGGTGCCTTTCCTTCAGCCATGAACAAGGCGGCGCGCGATGCGGCGGACCAGGTGGCGAAAGTGATCCCCGCGGGCCGCGTCGGCACGGCGGAGGACATGGCCGGCGCGGCGATCTATCTTGCCAGCCGGGCGGGCGATTACGTCGTCGGCTCGACGATTACGGTCGATGGCGGGATGGTGGATGCCGGACTTTCGCTCGGCTTCGGCGACCCGGCAGGCGGTTGAGGGGTGGCCCGCGGGTGCGGGCATTGGGATTATCCCTTTCAGTCACGTGATGCAGTCATCCCGGACCTGTTCCGGGATCCAGCTTCCTTCTTCTCCCTCACCAATTCGCCCCGGCCTTTGACAGGAAGGCGGGCGGCGTGTGTATTCCATCAACCAGCCGTGCCTGCCCGCTTGACACTTCCCGCGGCCGCATGACGCTTTTCCTGCTGCCTGACGCATTTGCACCCGCTTGACGCTTCCCCGCGCAGCTTGACACTTTTTGCCGCGCCGCCTGACACATTCGGCCACCGCTTGACGCTTTTTGCGCTGCAAATTGACGCTTTTTGCGCAAATCCGCCGGGACCGTGTCAGATGTGTCAACACCTCGGCTTGCGGGGCGGGTTCTAGCTGCCCTGCATCAGGGTGCGAACGAATTCGACCAGCCCCTTGCGCCGCTCGCGCCTCAGCCTTTCGGCTGCGAGGATGGTTTTCACCTTGACGAAGCAGGCCTCGATATCGTCATTGACCACGACGTAGTCATATCCGTCCCAGTGGCTGATTTCGGCGCGGGCGCGGTCCATCCGGTCGCGGATCACGGCGTCGCTGTCGGTTCCGCGGCTGCGCAGGCGGTGTTCCAGCTCTTCGATGCTCGGCGGCAGGAGAAACACCGAGACCACATCCTTGCCCGCGCGCTGCGACAATTGCTGCGCGCCCTGCCAGTCGACGTCGAACAGGTAATCCTGCCCCTGCGCCAGCCCCTCGGCGATATGCGCGCGCGGCGTGCCGTAGCAATTGCCGAACACTTCGGCCCATTCGAGGAAGGCATCCTCGGCCACCATTTCCTTGAAGCGCTCGGCCGAGACGAAGTGATAGTCCTTTCCTTCGACCTCGCCCGGCCGCATCGGCCGCGTGGTCACGGAAACCGACATGTCGAGATTGCTTTCCGCTGCCAGCAGCTTGCGCGAAATGGTGGTCTTGCCCGCGCCGGAAGGCGAGGAAAGAATGAACATCAGCCCTTTGCGGGCAAGGTCCTTGGAACTGGCCATGCGCGCCCTTGCCGCAGGGGCAGCGGTCAAATCAAGGGGCGATAGAGCGAAAGCCTCAGCTTTCGGCGTTCTTTGCCTGCTCTTCCAGCTTCTTTCGGCCCGCCCGCTCGGCTTCGCGCTTCGACCGGCTGCGGTCGAACATCGCCTTGGCCAGCAGCCCGCCGGTCACCAGCAATGCGCCTGGAATGGAGCGCATCGCCACGCGGGAGGCTGTGAGCTGCATAGCCCTCTGGCCCAATGTGCGTCCCTTCAGAATACGTTTCGCCTCTTCCGGCTCATATTGGGCGCGCAGCATGTTTTTCTCGATATTGCCGCGGACCAGGCGCGACAGGCCCCGCAGGACTACATCGGCAATGAGGAGGTTTGTTGCCGGATTTGTGCTGATGCCGGGAACCTTGCGTAGCCGCCTGCGCCTCTTGCCCTGCATGCGGACCGATCCCTCGTCAGTCTCGCTGCTCTGTGGGCTCTCGGCCATCGGTTCAGTGTCGCTCCCGCACTATTTCTTGCGGCCGAAATCGACCTCGACGACATTCGAGCCGCCGTCACTATCGGGAATGGCCGGATCGGTGCGGCGTTCCCGTTCCGGATCCTCGCGCGCGTCGTTTTCCGCATCCTCATGCTCGGTCGGTTCGAGATCGGTGACCGCGGCCTGGAAATGCAGTCCGAAATCGACCGCCGGATCGACGAATACTGTAATGGCGGAGAAGGGAATCGTCAGTTTCGACGGAATCTGATTGAAGCTGAGCCCGACGGAAAAGCCCGTATCGGTGACCTCGAGATCCCAGAACTTGTTCTGCAGGACGATCGTCATCTCGTCGGG
>DASWIR010000048.1:0-2540 GCA_036397575.1 Alteraurantiacibacter sp.
CTGCCAGGAAAGACAATCGAGCCCTCGTCCACCTTACTGTCGATAAGGCACTGCACGAGGGCGCTCCCGGCGACTGCCGCGGCGGAAGCGTCCTGTCCCGTGTGACTGATGGCGCTGCGGTTGTGGAGGGCTGGGTCGTAGGAGTTGGTGGTGGCGACTGGAATTCCGTTCGCCTCCGCCGCCTTGACGATGTCGTCGTAAGCTCCGACCTGCGGCGTCGTCATGACGATGCCGTCGATCGTCGGATCCCCGACGATCTGGCTCAGGATTTCAATCTCGCGCGCCACATCCTCGCCCGGCGCCTCGGAACCCAGCAAAAGAATCTCGGCTCCGATCATGTCGCCGGCAACCTTGGCGCCCACATAGAGTGGGTCAAAGAACCCGTTGCCGGCGGTGTGGGTAACGATTGCGAACGTCAGATGTCCGTCCGCTGAATGGAAGTCGGTCGTTCCTTCCGCCTCTTGCGCGGCTTGCTCGAATGAGTAGCCCCCGACCGCCTTGGAAACGCTGCCGGACTGCGCCGCAGCGCCGGTGGCGGGGAGAATGATCAGCGCGGACCCGAGCGCCAAAACAAGCGGATGCGTGACAATTGGATGCTTCATGACGCCCCCTCTCTTGCTGAAGGAAGAATCTGCCTCTTGCTGAAGGAAGAATCTGCCGCAATCAATGCTGCGCGACCCCGTCCCGAAGCTCGTCTCACCGCCCATGATACCACCGAAGCGGGTCAGGCGGACCCACCAGCCTCTGAAAATCGTTCCCTTCGTAGCCGAGCGAGAAGGTGTGCGTTAGCGGCTAGTCTTCGGCGGATGCTGGCCGCAGCGAAGTGATGCCAGCCCGTCCTCGGCCAGAGCCTCACGCTCACCGTCCTCTCACGCTCCGCGTGGCGCTGGCCTCGGCGAAAGTTGACTTCCGGTGTTGGCGCATTTCGCAACTGGACCTGACCCTTCGCGACTTCCGGAGATCAGCTGGCAGCGGACACTGGCGGCGATCAAGTCGAGCGCTTGTGAGTTCTCGCCCTAGTTCCGAGAGGCAGCAGCCCCGAGCCGAATGACCGTCGCGCCGACTCGCAGCGCATCGAGGTGGTCGCTCCACCATTGCGCCATCGCCACGCGCTCCTTCCAGTGCGCTCCGCGATGGTAGGCCGCGCGCACGTGATCACCGTCCTTGTGTGCCAGCGCTCGCTCGATCGCGTCAGGCGACCATTTGCCGGACTCGTTCAGCAGAGTACTCGCCATGGCGCGGAAGCCGTGAGCGGTCATCTCTTGGGCTGAGAACCCCATCCGTCGCAGCGCAAGGGTGATGGTATTCTCGGACAACGGCCGACCGTGGCGTCCCAGGGCCGGAAAGGTAAATCGACCATCGCCGGTCAGAACCCGAAGGTTCTCTAGTATTGCCAGCGATTGGCGAGACAAGGGGACAGCATGTTCCCGGCGCTTCTTCATGCGCTCGGCAGGAATTCGCCATACGGCAGCATCGAAGTCGATCTCGGACCATTCGGCTTGGCGCAATTCTCCCGGCCGGACAAATACGTGCGGCAACAGCGCCAGTGCGAACCGCGTTGACGGCTGGCCGTGATAGGCCTCGATCGCACGCATTAGCTCGCCGGCACGCTTGGCTTCGACAATCGCCGCAAGGTGTTTTGGTCTTGGTGCGGTCACAGCCCCCACCAACAGTGAGGCCGGGTCCGTCTTCGCCCGTGCCGTGGCAACGGCGTACCGGAAGACGCGGCTGGCGAAGGCGCGGGTCCGCTTGGCGGTTTCCAGAATACCGGCCGCCTCCTGATGCTTGAGAACTGACAGCAACTCGTGTGGCTCGATCTGGTCGATCGGTCGATTTCCGATCGCCGTCAAGAGCAACTGCCGAACCCAGCGGAGCTTTGAAATGGTCGCTGGGGCACGTCCTTCCCGCTCAGCCTTGTCGATGTACTCGCGCGCCACGTGGCCGAAAGTTGTTTCGGCGGCGAACTTCGCGACGATGCGGTTCCGCCGCTTCGCGAGGGCTGGGTCAATGCCCTTGCTAATGGCTTCGCGGGCGGCGTCGCGCGCCTTTCGCGCTTGGCTGAGCGACACGTCGGGATAGGGCCCGAGCGCCAGCTTCTTCTCAACTCCGTGCAATCGGAATTTGTGACGCCACAGTCGACCGCCCGAAGGAGTGACAAGCAGGTAGAGGCCACCGCTGTCAGCGAGTTTGTATTCCTTGTGGCGAGCTTTCGCTGCTCGTACCGCCGTATCGGTCAGCGCCATGGCGTGCGTTCCTTGCCGAAGAAAAACGGCCCCCAAAAAGGCCCCCACTTTGCTCCGGCTTCAGGCGCACAAGGGCGAACGGCCGTGAACGATTCGGCTTATAGAATCGCAGAGTTTGTGGGTTTTTTCAATCGCCAGCGAAGAACGGCGAACAACAAGATGGTGCCCAGGAAAGGACTCGAACCTTCACGCCTTGCGGCACACGGACCTGAACCGTGCGCGTCTACCAATTCCGCCACCTGGGCATGCGCCGGGATAGGTACGGGCGGGCCAGCGCGATGTCAACGCGCCGGAATG
>DASWIR010000049.1:0-2601 GCA_036397575.1 Alteraurantiacibacter sp.
TGCTGCGCCGCGAGATCGACCCGCTTGCAGTGGAAGATTATCTGGCCTGGGGATATGTTCCCGATACCCGGTCCATCCTGAAGGGGGTGCGCAAACTCCCTGCGGGACACTACCTGCTGCTCGAACATGGAAAGCCCGTGCCGGAGCCGCAGCAATGGTGGGATATTTCCTTTGCCGAGCAGCGCAAGGGCCGGCCAGAAGACCTTGAGGTCGAGCTGCTGCATCTGCTGCGCAAGGCGGTCAGCAGCCGCATGGTCGCCGATGTACCGCTTGGCGCATTTCTTTCGGGCGGAGTCGATTCCTCCAGCGTCGTCGCCCTGATGGCCGAGGCAAGCAGTGAGCCGGTACGCACCTGCTCGATCGGTTTCGATGTCGCCGCTCTCGATGAAACCAGCCATGCAGAAAAGGTCGCGAAACTCTTCGTCACCGATCACCGCTCCCGCCAGGTCGGGTCGGGCGATTTCACGGAGATCGAGAGGCTGGCGGCAATGTTCGACGAGCCCTTTGCCGATGCTTCCGCCCTGCCAACCTGGCGTGTCTGCCAACTGGCGCGCGAGGCGGTCACGGTGGCGCTTTCTGGGGATGGGGCGGATGAGGCTTTGGCTGGCTACCGCCGCCATGTCTTCCACCGCAACGAGGAGCGCGCGCGCGGGTTGATCCCTTCGCGAATTCGCAGCGGCCTGTTCGGATCGCTCGGTGCCATCTATCCAAAGGCTGACTGGGCTCCAAGATCCCTGCGCGCCAAGACCACACTGCTCTCGCTGGCCGAAAGCGGGGAAGAGGCCTATGCCCGCGCCCTGTCCGTAACCGGGCCCGAGCAGCGCGCTTCGCTCTACAGCGAGGACTTCGCGCGGCTGCGCGGAGACTACCGCGCGGAGGATCCGCTGGTGGAACTCATGCGCAAGGCGCCCGCGCAATCGGGGCTCGACCGCGCACAATATGCCGACCTCAAATTCTGGCTTCCCGGCGATATCCTGACCAAGGTCGATCGCACCAGCATGGCGGTCAGCCTGGAAGCGCGAGAGCCGCTGCTCGACCATCGTCTACTCGAATTCGCCGCCACGCTGCCCCCCTCGCTGCGCATCCGCGGACGGCAGGGAAAATGGCTGATGAAAAAGGCGATGGGCCGCTACCTGCCGGAAGACATACTCTTCCGCCCGAAGCAGGGTTTCGTTACCCCAATCGCGGCCTGGCTGCGTGGGCCGCTGGCCGACGAGGCGCGGGCGATCGGCAGCGCTTCGGCCTTGGCCCGCACCGGTTGGTTCGATAGCGCCAGGATCCGCGCACATGCGGAAGCGCACATTGCAGGTATTTCAGACAATTCACGGCTTTTGTGGCAGTTGCTGATGCTCGAAAAGGCGCTTGGCCAGCTGATTTCCTGAAGAAGCTTGCTGTAAATATATTTTACAGAACATAGTTAACAAATTCCCCTACGGAATCATTGCAGTTAACCGTAAGGCGCACGATTTTGATACATGCAGTGGTAAATAATTCGTTGCCAAACGAATGGCATTGAGCCAGATTCCTCTACAGTTGCAGTTACGGCGGGGCTCTCATCTCCACTATCCCGCTGAATTACGAGGAAGTTATGGATCGCGTCGCGGGCTCTTTGGATCAGGAAGACAACGGATCATTCGGTTCCGACGAACCGTTCATGCTGTCCGAACATGGTAACGAAGCCGGCCTCATCGCGGGGCATGCCGCCGGAATTCCCGAAGAGCTGCTCGGACTGGACCAGCTTGAGGTCGAGTATGAGCAGGATGGTGCGATCCTGTGGACCTTCATGCGGTCGAAAGGCCGTCCCGCCTTCAATCCGGCCATGCTCAGGGACTTCGTGCATTGGCAAGACCTGATCGCCGCCAATTTCGGGCCCGGCAAAGTGCCGCTGCGCTACCTTGTGCTCGGCAGCCGCTCGCCAGGCGTGTTTTGCTATGGCGGTGACCTCGAACTGTTCCAGCGCCTGATCCGCGAGCAGGACCGGCAAGGCCTGGTCGCTTACGGTCACCGCTGCTGCGATATTCTCCATCGCAATCTCAATTCGCTCGGCTTGCCCATTCTCACTGTCGGACTGGTGCAGGGGGCGGCGCTGGGCGGAGGGTTCGAAGCCCTGCTGAGCTTCGACTATGTGGTGGCCGAACGCGACGCAACCTTCGGCTTGCCGGAGATCCTCTTCGGCCTGTTCCCCGGCATGGGCGCGCACTCATTGCTTTCGCGCAAGATCGGCACAGCCATGGCCGACCGCCTGATCGTTTCCAGCAAGACCTATTCCGCCGAGGAAATGTTCGAGCTTGGCCTGGTTCACGAGCTGGCCGAGCCGGGCACCGGGATGGAGGCGTGCCGCAATTTCATCGCCAAGACCCGGCGCAGGCATCCCGGCATGGTCAATGCCCGCAAAGCGATGAAGCTGGCCCGCGGTGTCAGCATTGAAGAGTTGAAGCAGATCACCGAACTCTGGGCCGACACTGCGCTGCAACTGCGCGAGCACGACCTCAAGGTGATGAACCGTCTCATTGCCGCGCAAACCAAGGTAGCCGATCGGGTCGGGTAGGGCGCGCGCGAAGTTGTTCCCTATCTGGACCGTTGCGATCGACCACTTCCCCC
>DASWIR010000050.1:0-9589 GCA_036397575.1 Alteraurantiacibacter sp.
GAGCGGATCGGCAGCGGTCACTTCGCAGCCTTGCGCCTTCAGCGCCCGCCGGAGCCCGTCCGTCACATCGCCAATGACAAGCGCCCGCTTCGCCTCATGCCGCAGGAAGCCGAGGCGCTCCAGCACGTCTTCCGCCATGTCTTCGGCGAGATAACGTGGGGCCTCTTTTCGTGCTTGCAGCGCCGCCATCCGGGCGCGAATCGCCTGACGCCGGGCCGGCGAGAAGATGCGGGGCGGGGCTGGCGCGCTCATGTTCTCGCCATCCGCGATCTGCTGTGCCAATTCAACCGCTTGCCTACATGGAAGCCGCGAGGCAGCATGGCTCGATGAAGCTTGCCGAAGCCCTCAGCCCCATCGTGGATTTCGTCTATCCGCCCCGCTGCCAGCTGTGCGGAGGCAGTGTCGCCGCGCAGTCCGGCCTGTGCGCGGAGTGCTGGGCGGAGCTGTCGATTCCCGGCACGCCGGCCTGCGCGTCATGCCAGCGTCCCTTTTCGTCCTCCACGGCCGTGGAGGACGGCGCGATCTGCGCCGCGTGCCTTGCCGCGCCGCCCCGGCATGACGGGATCGCCGCGGCAACGCTCTATAACGATGCCTCGCGTCAGCTCGTCCTGGCATTGAAGCACGGCAAGCGGATTGGGCTTGCCGGCACGATGGCGCGGCTCATTGCGTTGCGTCTGCCCGAGCCGGAACACCAGTGGCTGATCGTGCCCGTGCCGCTGCATCGCTGGCGCATCTGGGGCAGGGGCTTCAATCAGGCGGCGCTGCTGGCGCGCGAAGCGGCTTCTATCCGGAGGCACGAGCTGGCGGTCGATGTGCTGCTGCGCACCAAGGCCACTCCATCGCTCGGCGGGTTGGGGCGCAAGGCCAGGGCAAGAGCGCTGGGTGGGGCAATCACAGTCAATCCGGCACGAGTCGCGATGATCCGCGACCGTGACATTATCCTGATCGACGACGTGCTGACGACCGGATCAACGAGCAAGGCCTGCGTATCGGCGCTCAAGAAGGCAGGTGCGGGCAGGGTGGTGATCGGCTGTTTTGCGCGAGTGCTGTCCGAATTGGAGCCCGGATCCATTCCGCGGACCCTGCCCCAGAAAACATTAGTGCCCGGGGATGAACCCGGGCACTAGCGTGACGAATAGTCTTAAGGCCGGTGCTTTCGCACAATCATCGCCCCCCAGCGATGGGCGACCCAATCCCTCATATATGCGGCTTTCCGGTTCGATCCGGGTGCCGCAACCCCTCCTGCCCTTGGCGCATAAATGACGCTGACGGTCAAAAGTAGTCAGTCCGCGTTGGGACGGTTGCATTCATCCCATTGAAGCTGCCGCTACGGAAGGCAATTCACGGGAGCGGCCGGAAATTGTTTGACCGCTGTGGTCTTGTTGCAACAAATGCAGCATCCACATCGCCCTCCGTGCCAGATCAGAAAAGGATCCCGCCCATTTCCGGCATGAAAGCAGGTAACGCAACGATGCAGTCCCAACCTTTCGCACCCAAATTCGACGCGGCGGGGCTGGTGACCGCTATGGTGGTCGATTCGTCCAGCGGCGCTCCGCTGATGCTCGCTCATATGGATGCGGCGGCGATAGCCAGGACCCGCGAAACGGGCCTTGCGCATTTCTGGTCGCGCAGCCGAGGCAAGTTGTGGATGAAGGGTGAAACCTCCGGCAATATTTTGAAGGTCGAAGAAATCCTGGTCGACTGCGACCAGGACGCGCTGGTCCTGCGCGTCGTGCCTGCAGGTCCGGCGTGCCACACGGGCGAAACTTCCTGCTTCTATCGGCGTTTGGGGGAAGACGGGCTTTATCGCGTCGACGGATAACCTGTCGATTTTTTGACCCTTACGTAAGGGTAATGTAAGGGAAGTCTCATGACCGCCCCCAACGCCAAACGCAAAGCGCACGATGGCGCGCATATCGAGCGGCCCGATGCGGCGTCGCGCGAACAATATACGATCGGCGATCTTACACGCGAATTCGGCTGCACCTCCCGGGCGCTGCGCTTTTACGAAGAGGAAGGCCTTATTGCGCCAACGCGTGACGGCCTCGCCCGCATCTATTCGAAACGCGACCGCGCCCGGCTCGCCTGGATCATGCGCGCCAAGAACGTTGGCTTCAGCCTGTCTGAAATCCGCGAATTGATCGACCTCTACGACCTCGACGACGGCAGGGTCGAACAGCGCCGCGTCACCATGCAACGCTGCCGTGAGAAGATATGGAAACTCAGGCAGCAGCGCGAGGATATCGAATCCTCCATCCGCGAACTCACCGAATTCGTGACCCAGCTCGAGGATCTCGACCTCGAAGAACTCAACCAGAAGCAGAAGAGGGGATAGCGCCCAATGCCGGTTTACAAGGCTCCGACGCGCGACACGCGCTTTGTAATCAACGAAGTATTGGAGCTGGAGAGCTGCGGCAACCTCCCGGGTTTCGAGGCAGCGACACCCGATATGATCGATGCGATTGTCGAAGGCGTCGGCAAGTTCTGCTCCGAAGTCGTGCAACCGCTGAACCAGGTCGGCGACCGCGAAGGCTGCACCCGCCACGAGGATGGCAGCGTGACCACGCCCACCGGTTTCAAGGAACTCTACAATCAGTACCGGGAATCGGGCTGGGGCACGATCTCGCTCCCGGCCGAATTCGGCGGGCAGGGCCTGCCGCATGTGCTGGGCTTTGTGCTCGAGGAGTACCTTGCCACTGCCAACCAGTCCTTCGCCATGTATCCGGGCCTCACCAATGGCGCGGTCTCGGCAATCATGGCCACCGGCTCGCAAGAGCAAAAGGAAAAGTACCTGCCGAAAATGATCGCCGGCGAATGGCTCGGCACGATGAACCTGACCGAGCCGCATTGCGGCACCGATCTCGGACTTATCCGGACCAAGGCCGTGCCACAGGATGACGGATCCTATTCCATCACCGGCACCAAGATCTTCATCTCTGCCGGTGAGCACGATCTTACCGAGAACATCATCCATCTCGTGCTGGCCAAGACGCCTGATGCACCGGCAAGCTCCAAGGGCATATCGCTCTTCATAGTGCCCAAGATTCTGGTCGAGGAAGACGGCTCGCTTGGCGAGCGTAACACTGTGTCCTGCGGCTCGATCGAGCACAAGATGGGCATTCACGGCAATGCCACATGCGTAATGAATTACGACGGAGCCAAGGGCTGGCTGGTGGGCGAGGAGAACAAGGGTCTCGCCGCAATGTTCATCATGATGAACGCCGCACGGCTCGGCGTCGGCATGCAGGGCCTGGCCCAGTCGGAAGCCGCCTATCAGAATGCGGTGGAGTACGCGAAGGAGCGCAAGCAGGGGCGTGCTCTGAAAGACCGGCCCGATCCCTCGGCCGCCGCCGATCCTATCATCGTCCACGCTGATGTTCGCCGCATGCTGATGGATGCGAAAAGCTTCAACGAGGGCATGCGTGCACTAATCTTGTGGGGCGCGTTGCTGGTCGATCTCGCCCATTCAGCCCAGACCGAGCAGGAACGGCAGGATGCCGACGACCTCCTCGGCCTGCTGACACCGGTCATCAAGGGATACGGTACCGACCGCGGCTACGATATGGCCAATGCGATGCAGCAGGTCTTCGGCGGCCATGGTTATATCGAGGAATCGGGTATGGAGCAGTTCGTGCGCGATTCCCGCATCGCCATGATCTATGAAGGCACCAATGGTATTCAGGCGATGGACCTTTGCGGCCGAAAGCTTCCGGCCAATGGCGGCCGCGCGATTCAGGCTTTCTTCAAGCTGGTCGACGAGGAAGCTGCGGCAGGCAAGGAAGACGAAGGACTGAAGCCGATCGCCGAACGGCTGGAAAAAGCGGTCGGCGAGCAGAAAGCCGCGACCATGTGGTTCATGCAGAACGCGATGGCCAATCCCAATCATTTGGGCGGCGGTGCGCATCATTACATGCACATCATGGGTATCGTGTGCCTCACGCTGATGTGGCTGCGCATGGCCAAAACCGCTCAGGCGGCGCTCGCATCCGGCGCGGAGGACAAGCCCTTCTATGAGGCGAAGCTGGTTACGGCGCGATATTTTGCGGAGCGCTTCACGCCGGATGCCGGCGCGCTGCGCCGCAAGATCGAGGCGGGCTCGGATGCGATGATGGCGCTGACGCCGGAACAGTTCGACACTGCTGTGTAGGATGATTCGTGGCCGGGTCTGCCTTGGCCGCAATACAGCCACTTCCACGAAGCGGTTGAAACCAGCGGCGAATTGCGAGGGGCTCGCAACTTACCCTTATAGATGGCTCGCATCGTCGCAGGATGGTGGCGGTGTGGCGGTTCAGTCACAAGATTCGAAGGGACGGGGGCTTACCTGAAGAAGGAAATACCAATGTCTCTTGTGAAGAATGCAACCACCGGAACCACTCTCGCACTGGCCTTCGCTCTCGCGGCGGTGGCAGGTCCGGCATATGCCCAAGGCGGTGAAGAGCCCAGTCCGCCCACCGTCGATACCGACGGCGACGGCACTCCCGATGCCTGGGACACCAGCGGCGACGGCAAGGCCGACGCCTGGGATACCGACGGCAATGGCGCCCCCGATGCCTGGGATACCGACGGCGACGGCGAGCCCGATGCATGGGACCGCGACGGCGACGGAAAACCGGATCCGGCCGAGTAAGCGGAGCTTCGGGGGCTGGCGTGCAGCATCCCTCCTGCCCGTCAGCTCCCGAACACTTCGTCGAACATGGCAAGCATTGCCGCCCAGCTCTGCCGGTCGGCGCTCGCATCATAGGCGACAGCGTTATTGCCCGGAGGCACGGGATAGGGGTTGGTGAAGCCATGCTTCACGCCCGAATATGAATGGAAGTGCCAATCCGCACCGGCGCGGTCCATCTCGTCCCAAAACTTTGCCACCTGCTGGCGCGGTACCAACGGATCGGCGTCGCCGTGGCAGATCAGCAATCGCGCGGCGATCCCACCGGGCTCGGCCGGCAAGTCGGTTGAAAGAATCCCATGGAAGCTCACGACGCAAGCGAAGGGCGCGCCGTCGCGTGCCATTTCCAACGCAGCTTGGCCGCCCATGCAGAAACCGATGGAGGCGATCTTGAGGCCTTCCGCTTCGCGCATCGAGATGAGAGGCCAGAGCCCTGCCTTCAGCCGCTGGCGGTAGGCAAGCGGATCGGCGCGCAGCTCCAGCGCGAATTCGCGCCATTGCTCTGGCCTCTCGGCCTTCTTGCCGTAATAGTCCGCGACAAAGGCGAGGTAGCCCGCTTCCGCCAGCGCCTTGGCTTTGTCTCCAACCGCAGGCGTGATGTTGGCGATGGTCGGCCAGATCAGCACTGCCGCGCGCGGCCGGCCCTTCGGCCGCGCGACATGGCCGAACAGGCTCAACTTACCATCGGAATAACGGACCCTTTCGAGTTCTGCCATCGTTTCACCTTCTATTCGAAGACCGGCGCGAGGGCGGCCTGCGCCCGCTGCAATTCCTCGCGGTCTGCAACTTCGTTCTCGACTCCGTATCCCCAATCGTCATTATCACCGAGAAACTGCACAACTACGCCATCGCGGCGCGAGACGGCATAAGCCTGATGGTAGTAGAGCGCATATCGCGCCTCGGCTTGCGGCACGAACCAGTTTATCTGGCCGCGTACCGGAATCAGGCTGGCATCGTTCCAGATCTGCTTCGCGCCGTAGCCCATACAGTTCGCCACCACCGGCTCGTCCAGCGCAAGCACGCTAGCCCGGTCCGGGAGGGAGCGGCGGACCATCTTTCCTCCGCGCAACATGAACAGGCGGGCGAGCCGGTCGGCATAGGATGCGACGTTGAAGGTCATGGCCTGACCGCTGCTCGCATTGCGGCCAGTAAAGGAATGTTCGCTCGCGTCGAGCCGGCGAAAACCGGGCGTCAGGCCGCGCAACCGCCTGCCGAGATGGAGCCATTGGTGCGCGGCCGGAACGCCCGGCGTGCGTTCCGGATCGGCAAGATCGTACCCAGGCAAATACTCCACCGGATCGCCGACCAGACCGATCATCGACTGATGCACGCTGTGCGCCTTACGTGCCCAGCCTTCCCAGCGCTCGGCAAAACTCGCATCCACTGCATCGGCGAAGCCGATCCGGCTGCTCGGAGACCATACGCCAGTGGCCCGGGCCGAGCGGGTCTCAGCCGGGAACTCGGCGGCGTAAATCGTGACTTCGGCTCCCGTCTCGATCAAACGCAATGCGGTGGTGAGCCCTATCACGCCAGCGCCGATCACCGCGAAGCGCCGCTGGCCGCTCGCCAGCGCGAGATTGCGCGCTTCCTCTGCACACCCCCAGGAAAGCGACCAGCCCGAACCACCATGACCGTAATTGTGGACCACCAGCTTCTCGCCGAAGCTTTCGGCCTCCAGTCGCGGCCCTTGCGGGCGGAACGGGCGTAAGCACACGGTGATCCGCATCAGACGATTATCGCCAAGCAGAAGCGGAGGAATTCTGAGCGGCGCGCCTGAGGCAGGAAGCGGCGCGGCCGCATTCATGCAGCTGGCAAGCAGGCCGGCGCCGCCCACCGCAACGAATGCTCTGCGATCGAGAACCGTCATTGTTCGGGCAGGAAATCCGGCACCGAGAGGTAGCGCTCGCCCGTATCGTAATTGAAGCCAAGTACGCGCGTACCTGCCGCGAGGTCCGGCAATTTCTGCGCGATGGCTGCCAGTGTCGCGCCGCTCGATACGCCGACCAGCAGTCCTTCCTCCCTGGCACAGCGGCGGGCCATTTCCTTGGCGTCTTCCGGGTCGACCTGGATCACTCCATCTATTGACTGGGTGTGAAGATTTGCAGGAATGAAACCTGCGCCAATGCCTTGAATCGGGTGCGGGCCTGGCTGGCCTCCGGAAATGACCGGCGACAAGGTAGGCTCCACAGCATAGGCCTTCATTCCCTGCCATTGCTTCTTCAACTGCTCCGCGCAGGCGGTCAGGTGTCCACCCGTACCGACACCCGTGATCAGCACGTCGATGGGGTTGCCGGAAAAATCCTCCATGATCTCACGCGCAGTGGTTTCGGCATGGACTGCGATATTGGCCGGGTTCTCGAATTGCTGCGGCATCCAGGAGTCGTCGATTTCCTCGAGCAGTTCCGTCGCCCGGGCGAGTGCGCCCTTCATGCCCAGTTCCTTCGGGGTGAGGTCGAATGTCGCACCATAGGCCAACATCAGCCGCCGGCGCTCTATCGACATGCTCTCGGGCATGACGAGGATGAGCCTGTAGCCCTTGACCGCCGCGACCATGGCAAGGCCGATACCGGTATTGCCGCTGGTCGGCTCCACGATCGTGCCGCCCGGCTTCAGCCGCCCGTCCTTCTCGGCGGCCTCAACCATCGCGAGGGCAATGCGGTCCTTGATCGAGCCGCCGGGATTGGCTCGCTCGCTCTTCACCCACACCTCGTGCTCGGGGAACATACGCGACAGGCGAATATGCGGAGTATTGCCAATGGTTGCGAGGACATTGTCGGCCTTCATGGTGACCTCTCCTTGTCGAGAAACTGCGACGTGAACGTCCTGGCCTGGCGCAGTTCGGAGAACCGCCAGGCCCAGACTGCCGTAACCACTATGGCACCCGCACCGCCGAACACAACCGCTCCCGTTGCGCCCAGAAAAGCTGCGGCTACGCCTGATTGCATTTCACCCAACTCATTGGACGCGGATATCGCCAGGCCTGAGATCGAGCTCACTCGCCCGCGCATATTGTCGGGCGTATTGAGCTGCACCAGCGTATTGCGGATGAATACCGAAATCATGTCCGCCGCGCCCAGCCCGGCGAGCATGACAAGCGAAAACATGAAGTTTCGCGAGAGAGCGAAAGCGATCGTAAAGGCTCCGAACGCGGCGACGCCCAGCAGCATCTTGATGCCGACATTGGTCTCGAATGGGCGAACGGAGAGTAGAAGCCCCACCAGCGCCGCGCCCACGGCGGGTGCTCCGCGCATCAGGCCAAGCCCCTCGGGCCCGACCTCCAAAATATCGCGGGCGAAGACCGGCAGCATTGCCGTCGCCCCGCCGAGCAGCACGGCGAACAGGTCGAGCGTTATGCAGCCCAGAAGAAAGCGCTGCCCCTTCACGAACTGGAATCCCTGCACGATCTGGCGCAGTGGGTGCACCGGCGGCCCTTCATGCACTGCGCGTACTGGGCGCACCGAGGAGATCAGCAATCCCGATACCAGCAGCACACCGGCCGAGAGAAAATATGGCAGGGAAGGGTCCCAGGCAAACAGGAAGCCGCCGATGGCCGGTCCGATCACCGTGCCCGACTGCCAGGCGATGGCCGACAGGGCGATGGCGCGCGGCAGCAGTTTTTGCGGCACGATATTGGGCGCAATAGCGCTTAGCGCCGGGCCGTTGAATACGCGCGCGGACCCATGCAGCGCTGCCAAAGTAAACAGGATCGGCAGGTTAAGGGCATCATTTGCGGTGAACAGTGCCAGGGCAAGCGCCACGCCTGCATCAATCGCGTTGGCGAAAAGCACGACTCGCCGCCGGTCGAACCGGTCCGCGGCAATCCCCGCAACGGGGGTGAGGAGGAACAGCGGCACGAATTGGACGAGACCGAGCAAGCCGAGCTGGAAGGCCGCCTCCGACCGATCCATCCCATAATCCGCGCGAGCGACGTCGTAGACCTGGTAGCCGATCAGAACGACCATCGAGATGGTCGACATGACAGCCAGGAACCGCGCGACCCAGTATCGGCGATAATCCGGAATCTGGAGAGGCGTGGTTGGGTCGCTCACCCAAGCGCAATGGCAGGCGCGCGGCGCCCTGCCAAGAAACGTGAATTATCCAGCTGTGAAACGGCGCTTTCGCAGCGGCTCGCGCTCAGCGCGGACGGCGCAGGCGAGGATTGGGCTGCAGCGTATCGATCATCGTCATGAAGTCGTCGAGCCGAATAATCCGCTCGAACTGAAAGCCGGCGCGGTTACCGCTCATCCAGATGCAATAAGCTTCGATCCGGCCGATATGCGGAAGGCGGACTATCACGCGCTCGCCCTTGCTCAGTTCGGGAGCGCCGTCGATCATGAAGCCATGCGCGGAAACATTGGCGATATGCAGCGAGATATCGCCCCTTTGGAGGTGCTCCGCGATCACCGGGTAATCGACCGGGTGGCGCGCGGCGCGACGCTGGTCGTTGATCGTAAGTTGTGCACCCACTGACAAGGTTCCGTTCCCTTGATAAAACTCGTGGAAACGGTTGTGGCAGGAAATGCTGGATAAACAGTAAAGGCCCTCCGCAGGGTTTTACCCCTGCCAACCCCGCAGAATTCCGTGCTTCTTCTTGCCCAGGCTAAGCTTCCTGGTGGCTCCGGAGGCCAGTTCGATCAGGAAAGCGGGATCGGTGAGCGCTTCGTCGTCGAGCCGCACGGCGCCTTCCGCGATCTTGCGCTTGGCCTCGCCGTTGGAGGCCGCGAAGCCCAGCGCGGTGCATGCAGCGCCCAGGCGGATACCTTCGGCCGGCACGTCGAGCGTGGGCAAGTCCTCGCCCATGCCGCCGCCGGCGAAGGTCTGCGAGGCCGTGGCTTCTGCAGCAGCAGCCGCTTCCTCGCCGCGGACCATCCCGGTGACTTCGTTGGCGAGCACGATTTTGGCCTGGTTGATGTCGCTGCCCTCCAG